>NZ_JBMFRG010000079.1:0-6988 GCF_049968175.1 Dissulfurimicrobium sp. | reverse complement strand
GTTGTTCGTCGATGGTACCATCAGACATTCTTCCATCCTTGGGCTTGGCGGCAATAATCTTACCAATGACATTGCCGTCGGCCTCAAGACGCCGATGGCCGACGCTGAGAAGATCAAGGTCCTTCACGGTTGCTGTTTGAGTTCGTTAGTATCTAGAGATGAAAATATAGAGGTTCCGAGTGTCGGCGGACGTAAGCCAAGACTCCTTTCCAGACAGGTGCTCGCTGAGATACTTGAGCCCCGTGTCGAAGAGATATTCGGCCTACTGGATCAGGAAATCCAACGCACCGGGCTAAAGGATTCATTGACTTCGGGGCTGGTGATTACAGGCGGTTCAGCCTTGGTGGCCGGACTCAGCGAGATGGCAGATCAGATTTTCCAGCTACCCACTAGGATCGGCTATCCGAGGCGCATATCGGGTCTGGTTGATATGGTTAATTCACCGATGTTTGCGACAGCTGTAGGTCTTGTGCTCTATGAGTTGGACAACAAGCCAGACAAGAAGTTCCACATAAGGGACGGCAATATCTTCAATAGGGTAACCGGACGTATGAGGTCATGGTTCAAGATTTAAATGTTTTGGTATTTATTTGGATCAAACAAATAAGGCAGTTTGTCGAAGTTTTTAAGGACATTAGAGGGGGTCTAAAATGGCTTTTGAATTTGTTGATATGGAACATACCGCTAAGATCAAGGTAGTGGGGGTCGGCGGCGGAGGCGGTAATGCCGTTAACAATATGATAGCATCTGAGTTGAAAGGCGTAGAGTTTATAGCAGCCAACACCGACAGTCAGGCCCTTGAGATGTCCAGGGCTGGGATAAAGATACAGCTCGGCAAGAATTTGACAAAAGGGTTGGGTGCCGGGGCTAAGCCTGAGATCGGCAGGGACGCAGCTGAAGAGAGTATAGACGAGATAAGGGCTGCACTTGAAGGAAGTGACATGGTCTTTATCACTGCCGGCATGGGCGGCGGTACCGGTACAGGGGCCGCTCCGGTCATAGCAGAAGTTAGCAAGGAGGTCGGGGCACTCACGGTCGGGGTGGTTACAAAACCCTTTAGCTTTGAAGGCAAACGCCGCATGAAGCAGGCGGAGGAGGGGCTTGAGCGCCTAAGGGGCGTTGTTGATACCATAATCACCATTCCAAACGATAGGTTAAGGCGTTTGGCGCAACCAAATACATTGTTGAAGGAATTGTTCGCCAAGGCTGATGATGTCCTCTATTATGCGGTGAGGGGTATTTCAGATCTTATAGTGGTCCAGGGCTATATAAATGTTGATTTTGCGGATGTGCGCACTGTAATGGCCGAGATGGGTATGGCGTTGATGGGCACGGGCGTGGCTAGGGGGGAGAGGAGGGCTATGGAGGCGGTCCAGATGGCCATAGCAAACCCGCTCCTTGAAGACATCTCGATCAGCGGCGCCCGTGGGATACTCATGAACATAACGGCTAGCAGCGAGACCCTTAGTATGGAAGAGGTGGATCAGGCGTCAACGATGATTCATGATGAGGCCCATGAAGATGCCAATATTATATGGGGTGCCGTATTTGACGATGACGCCGGGGATGAGATCAGGGTTACAGTGATTGCGACAGGTATCGGTGCCGATTCCGTCGGCGAGGAAACAATCGTCACACCCATAACAGATCTCGTCAGAAAAAGGCAGGATTCAGGCAGAGATGAGCAGGATCAGGTGGTGCAAACCGCCTATCGCGATAGGCAGCGCGCCTGGAATACGAAAAGGCCTGAAAAGCAAGGCCTTGTTCACAGAGGGTTTGATGAGATAGACTGGAACAGATATGAGATCCCGACTTTTATACGCAAAAAGGCTGATTGATCGCCGTCCGGATGCATCGATCAATCGGATTAGGTGCAGGTTGAACCTTAAGATCGTAGGGCTAAATTAATAAAATAAAGAGCTGGCAACCAAAAATGGACTAGAGAGGTGGGGGGTAGGCGTGGGTGGTCGCTACGGCTGTGGCGAACCGCATTTTATTTTGATGTATTCTATAATGCCCTGAGCAGCGGCGTGTATGTAGTCTCTGTCCTCCCCTTCAACCATTATCCTGATCAGGGGTTCGGTGCCTGAGGGTCTGATCAATATCCGGCCCCTGCCCTTCATTTTGCTCAGGAATTCCATTTGCAGTTTGTCCAGTCCGGCAATCTCATCAGGCGACCTCTTCTCTTTGATTTTTATATTGTATAAGACCTGCGGAAATGATTCCATGACCTTCGCCAGTTCGGACAAGGGCAAACCTGTGATCTGCATGATGGCAAGGAGCTGAAGGGCAGCCAGTATGCCGTCTCCCGTGGTCATATAGTCCATGAATATCAAGTGGCCTGATTGTTCGCCGCCGAAGTTGTACCCGCCGGCCCTCATGGCCTCTACTACATAGCGGTCCCCGACCTTTGTTCGGACAAGCCGTCCGCCCATTTCCTGAACGGCTACCTCTAGTCCCATGTTGCTCATGACCGTTGCAACAAGGGTATTGTGCTTCAGTCTATTTTCCTGGATAAGGTGTTTGGCGCAGATCGCCATGATATGGTCTCCATCTACCACCTTGCCCTTTTCATCTGCGACGATGACCCTGTCTCCATCGCCGTCAAAGGCTATCCCCATGTCCGCGTTGTGTTTGAGTACGGCGTCACGCATAGACTCAGGGTATAACGCCCCACAATTTTCGTTGATGTTTGTGCCATTGGGTGTTACCCCAAGCTTAATTACATCCGCACCGAGCTCCTCAAATACGGCCGGAGCAACTTTATACGTAGCGCCGTTTGCACAGTCAACAACTATTTTGAGCCCGTCGAGGGTAAGGGTCTTTGGGAATGTATGTTTGAGAAATACTACATATCTGCCCTGGGCGTCATCTATCCTGAAGGCCTTTCCTACGTGTTCGCCGGTTGGCTGTTCGTATACAAGTATCGATGACTCCATGAGTTCTTCTATGTGGCCTTCGAGTTCGTCAGGTAGTTTGAAACCATCCCCCGAGAAGATTTTAATGCCGTTGTCCTGAAATGGGTTGTGAGATGCCGATATGACAACTCCGGCATCGGCCCTCATGTTGGACGTGAGGAAGGCTATGGCCGGCGTCGGCATTGGTCCTACCAACAGCACATCCGCCCCCATGGAGCATATGCCAGCGGCCAAGGCGTTTTCCAGCATATAGCACGACAGCCTGGTGTCCTTGCCTATCAGTATCCTGTGGCGTCTGCCTTGTTGATTTTTAAAGATATATGCCACGGCCTTTCCGATTTTCATGGCCGTATCGATGGTCATTGGATATATATTTGCGATACCTCTGATGCCGTCTGTTCCAAAAAGTCTGCGCATTTATTTTTTTGCTTTATAGACCTTTATTTTTTGTGGAATGATATTCAGCAGCGATATTCCTTCAGGGACTATACATTTAGGTTCGATTACATGTATGCCCTTTGTTAAATCTTGTGTCTCTATCATTACAGTTATATCATTTGCAGTTATGTTGTTTAATTCAGTTAATGGCCCTTTGAGTGTTATGCTTACCTCTTTAGGCCAAAAGGATATTTTGCTTATAGGTGGATATAATTTTACTGGAACACGTTGTATTTTTTTTATGCCTTCAATAGGTTTTATATAGACAGTTACTGTAACTTCACTGATATTTGTTTCAGTATTAGTAATGTCTTTCATATTTAATCCTGAGCGTACTTTAATGATCTCTGTTGCTCCATCTATGTTAATAGGTAGTGTTTTTATTTCCCTCAACTTGTTGAGCTCTCTCGGTAGGCCGGAAGCAATGACCCTATCTGGTATGGTTTCAATCTTCTCGATCTTATATCCCTTAGCCGGGGTTCCGATGATTTCTGGTTTGACCATCAGCTCTTTACGCATCATCGGTTCAAGAATTATATTGAATTCCGAAGGCTGGAATCTCGTGATTTTTACGCCTGTTGGTATAGGCAGTGTCTCAGGGTCTATATGTATCGTTATCTTGCCGGGCGAGGTGTTTTTGAGGTCGATTATTTTTGGTAGCCTTTGAATAGCTACATCTCTTATGAGACTGCGTGGTCCGAATATCCTGACGTTTATTGCGGTTGGTATATCGTTGGCTATGATTAGGTCTTTCGGCAGATTTATGACCTCTACGGGCAGAGAGACGGTGATTTCGGCCTTTTCTTCCCCCACTACAAAAAACCACAGGAAGATGGCGAAACCGAGAGACAGCGCCTTTAAGACCCAGTTGTTGGAAAATATACCCCCTAGGCGCATTTGTCAGATGATTCTCCTTTTCCACCAAGGTTTCTCGACATCTTCTGGAGCGAATGTGTTGTGCAGGATTCGTCTCAATGTACCGGTGTCTATGTCTCTTGTTATCTTGCCCGCTATGGCCACTGATATACCGCCTGTTTCTTCAGACACGACGATTGCCACCGCATCGGTCTGTTCGGTTATGCCGATGGCGGCCCTGTGCCTGGTGCCGAGCCTTCTGCTTATGTCAGGACTTGATGTAAGCGGCAGTACACATCCGCCTGCGGCTATCCTGCCGTTTTGTATTATTACGGCCCCGTCGTGCAGTGGTGAGCCCTTATAAAATATAGTGCACAACAGGTCTCTTGTAACCCGTGCATCCAAAGCCGTCCCGCTGCTTATATAGTCCCCTAGTCCTACTCCTCTTTCAAGCACCATTATTGCGCCTGTCTTGGTCTCGGACAAAGCAGCGGTGGCCTTTGCGAGTTCCTCGATAGCCTGAAAATTCTTCACTTGGTTTTTGAGGAACGGACTCTGTCCCATCTGGATGAGGACCCGACGTATGTCATCCTGGAACACGATGACTATCAAGAGGAAGAGGGAACTCAGGACCGTTCCCAGCAGCCAGTGCAGGGTCATGAGGTCAAGGGATTTGGCTGCGAAATATATGACTATGATTACCGCCAGGCCGGCGGCCATCTGAACCGCCCGCGTCCCCTTTATTAGCAATATGATCTGGTAGATTATATAGGCCACGACAAGGATATCCAAGATATCCTGCCAACGGATAGTTATGAGGTATTGATTTATAAAATAGTCCATATGATTAGCCGACTCACTGACAGCCGTCCGTCGGTTTTTCTTGGTATATGGCGTTTACAACGCTCAGGACTTGTCTGGCGTTTTTTACATTGTGTACTCTTAATATATGCGCCCCCCTGACGGCTGCAACTGCAACCGCTCCCAATGTCGGGATATCGCGCTCATAAGGGGTTTTTATACCTGTTATTGCGCCCAAAAAGGCCTTTCTTGAGGGGCCAACGACGATCGGGGCTGAGAGTTCCTCAAATTCCTGAAGGCGGTTTATTAGTGTCAGATTATGGGCGACATCTTTGCCGAATCCTATGCCTGGGTCTATGAGGATATCTTCTTTCGGAATACCGTGAAGTACAGCCCATGATATGCGTTTTTCCAAAAAAGACCTCACTTCGCCTATTACATCGTCATAACAGGGTTTGACCTGCATGTCCTTGGGGGTGCCTTTCATGTGCATAAGGATGACCTTGGCCTTAAAGGACGAGGCGATCTCTGCCATTACTGGCTCGAAACGTAGCGCGCTTATGTCGTTGATGATATCTGCCCCGTGTTCCAGTGCTGCCTTCGCCACCAAGGCCTTGGTGGTATCTATGGAGATGGGGCGATCTGTAGCCTGTCTCACCGCCTTTATTACAGGGATCACCCTCCTTATCTCTTCTTCCGCGCTGACTGGTTCAGAAAACGGCCGTGTGGACTCACCGCCTATGTCAAGGATGTCTGCCCCTTCTTCGATAAGCCTCTCGGCCTGCATGATGGCGTCATCAAGCTCCAGAAAGTGCCCGCCATCGGAAAAGGAATCAGGGGTCACATTGATGATCCCCATTATATACGGCCCGTTGTCCCAGCAAAAAACATGTCCTCTGATGACCATGTCTTTCAAGGTCATCTTTTTTTTATGCGCCATAGTCCTTGCTGTCTTTAGCAGGAGGCGTTTTTTGCCGGCATTGTTCCATTAGGGTGTTTACGGCTTTCGCATCAAGGGATTCCTGTTCAAGGAGGGCGTGCGCTATGGCGTGCAGACACTCGATATGTTCCATGATTAGTTCTTTTGTCCTGTTGTAGGAAGATGTAACGATCTTCATAACCTCTTCGTCGATCTTTTTGGCGGTGTCTTCGCTGTAGTCTTTTACCTGGCCGAAGTCCCTGCCGAGAAAGATGTGGTCTTCCTTCTTGCCGAATACTACTGGGCCGAGCTTTTCGTTCATGCCCCATTCGCAGACCATTTTTCTTGCAAGATCGGATGCCCTCTCTATGTCATTGCCTGATCCTGTGGTGAATTCGTTTAGGACGAGCTCTTCGGCCACCCTACCCCCAAGCAGTATCGAAAGATTGTTCATGAGATACGACTTCGGGTAGGTATGGCGTTCATCTTCGGGCAGTTGTTGCGTGAGCCCTAGCGCGCGGCCCCTTGGGATAATGGTTACCTTGTGGATCGGATCGCTGCCGGGCAGGAGTTTGGCTACAAGGGTATGTCCTGCTTCGTGATAGGCAGTTATTCTTTTTTCTTCATCCGACAAGATAAGGCTCTTACGTTCAGCCCCCATCAGCACCTTGTCTTTGGCCTTTTCGAAGTCGTCCATTTCCACCACTTCTTTGTTACTTCTTGCCGCCAAGAGGGCCGCTTCGTTTACGAGGTTTTCAAGGTCGGCGCCTGAAAAACCGGGCGTCGCCTTTGCTATTACAGAGAGTTCTATTTTGGGATCAAGCGGTATTTTTTTTGCATGTACATTTAGAATAGCCTCGCGCCCCCTTACGTCAGGCACAGGCACCATAACCTGGCGATCAAATCTGCCCGGCCTTAAAAGTGCAGGGTCAAGGACGTCTGGTCTGTTTGTGGCGGCTATCACTATCACCGCCTCGGATGTCTCAAAGCCATCCATCTCGACCAGGAGTTGGTTGAGGGTCTGTTCCCTCTCGTCATGGCCTCCGCCGAGACCGGC
>NZ_JBMFRG010000078.1:0-7112 GCF_049968175.1 Dissulfurimicrobium sp. | reverse complement strand
GATTTTCTGGCCCGGATAATATCCTGCCCGCATTTTGGAAACGAAACCGCCACGTAGTCCGCATCCAGGGCCACGGCCTTTTCCATGTCATGGCGGGTCCTGGTCCCGAGGGCGTGTGACGTCAACCCTCCTCCCAGACGGTTGACACCCTTGTTGCCGGAAAGCGTTCCGCCTTCCAGCACCCGGCAGAAAATTTTTTTCTGCTCTATCTTCTCCACCTGTAGAACAATGCGGCCGTCATCCAGCAGCAGGGTATCCCCAGGCGCTACATCTGCGGCAAGATTGTGGTAGTTTATGCCAACCCCAGCCCTGGTCCCTGCCCCAGGCGGGATTTCCGGGTCAAGGACAAAGACGTCTGACTCGGCAATGTCCACCTGACCATCAGCAAATCCGGTAATACGAATCTTGGCGCCGGGGATATCCGCCATGATCCCCACTTCCCGCCCCAGTTCTGCGGCAATCCGGCGAACCTCCTCGGCCCGTCGGCGGTGGTCATGGCCCGTGCCGTGCGAAAAATTCAGGCGGACCACGTCCACCCCCGCGACGATCATCTCTTTCAGAACACCGGGAGGGTCTGTTGCCGGCCCCAGGGTGGCAACGATCTTGGTCCTTCTCATCCCGGCTCCCATTAAATCCCTTGTATTACCTTGAGCACGGTATCCACTATCGGCTGCACCTCAAAACCAAAATGTTTGAACAGCTCATTGCCCGGGCCGGACTTCCCGAAGCTGTCTATCCCTATAACCCGGCCCCTGCTGCCCGCATACCTGTGCCAACACCCGGTGTGGCCGGCCTCTACCACCACCCTGCGGGCAACATCAGAAGGCAGTACCGCCTCCCGGTATTCGCTGTCCTGGGCCTCAAAACGGTCCACTGACGGCATGGACACCACCCGGATGGGGTGTCCCATCCTGTCAAGCTCCAGGGCCGCCGCAAGGGCGAGCCCCACCTCCGAGCCGGTGGCAATGATGATCGCCTCAGGTCTTCCCTGGCAGTCTCTCAGCACATAGGCGCCCCTTGCTATATTTTCCATCTGTTCCGGCTGCCGCTCGATGTGCGGCAGCGTCTGGCGGGAGAGGATCAGACAGGTTGGCCCGTTTTCATTTTCAATGGCCGCCTGCCAGGCCACCGCGGTCTCCACTGCATCCGCCGGACGCCAGAGGCTCATGCCGGGAATCAGACGCAGACTGGCAATATGTTCAACAGGCTGATGGGTCGGCCCGTCCTCGCCCGTACCGATGGAATCATGGGTAAGCACATAGATGACCCGGAGTTTCATCAGGGCTGACATGCGCATGGCGTTTCGTGCGTAATCGGAAAACACCAGGAAGGTACCGCCATAGGGGATGAAGCCGCCGTGCAGGGCCATGCCGTTCATCATGGCGGCCATGGCAAATTCCCTGACCCCGTAATGCACATAGTTGCCGTCAAAATCAGAAGCAGGCCGGACCGGCCTGGTGCCCGACCAGTTGGTGAGATTTGAACTGGTAAGGTCAGCCGACCCGCCAACAAGTTCAGGGAGATATGACGCATATCTCCCTATGGCCTCCTGGGAGGCCTTGCGGGTGGCCATATCCCTGCCGGCTGCTTCAATATCTTTTATAAATTCTACGGCCTGGCCGGAAAATGATTCCGGCAGCTTGCCGGCGATCCTTCTTTCAAATTCCAAGGCCAGTTCCGGATAGCTCTTCCGGTAGGCGGCAAGCATCTCATTCCACTGTTGCTCCATTCGCGCACCCTTTTCTCTGGCGTCCCAACCGGCGTAAATGTCTTCGGGAATCACAAAGGGTTCATAGGGCCAGGCAAGCCTCTCCCGCGCCGCCGCGATTTCGTCCTGGCCGAGAGGAGCGCCGTGGCAGCTTGCCTTGCCGCAGGCATTGGGCGCGCCACAGCCGATTACAGTCCTGCAGCAGATGATGCTGGGCTTCAGGGTCTGGGCGCGCGCCTCGATAATGGCCCTTTTGATGGCGTCCGGATTGTGGCCGTCCACATCCCGGACGACATGCCAGCCATAGGCCTCAAACCTCTTCGGGGTGTCATCGGAAAACCAGGCGTCCACCGGGCCGTCGATGGATATACCGTTGTCATCGTAAAAAAGGATGAGTTTTCCCAGGCCGAGGGTGCCGGCAAGGGAACAGCATTCATGGGAGATACCCTCCATCAGACATCCGTCACCGGCAAACACATAGGTGAAGTGGTCAACTAAGTTGAAACCATCCCGGTTGAACCGGGCCGCGAGCATCTTCTCTGCCAGCGCCATGCCCACAGCATTGGCAAGCCCCTGGCCCAGGGGGCCGGTGGTCGTTTCCACACCTGGAGTCAGACCATGCTCGGGGTGGCCTGGGGTCTTTGAATGCAGACGCCTGAACTGTTTGATATCTTCTATAGTCAGGTCGTAACCTGACAGATGAAGGAGGCTGTAAAGCAGCATGGAACCGTGGCCGTTTGAAAGGATAAACCGGTCCCTGTTGAACCAGCCGGGATTGGCCGGGTTGTGCCGCATAAAGTCGTTCCATAGCACCTCGGCAATATCGGCCATACCAAGGGGCGTACCCGGGTGGCCCGATTTTGCCTTTTCGATGGCGTCCATACTGAGCACTCTGATGGCATTCGCCATCTTTTTTCGTGTAGACAAAGACATGATTCCCCCTTTTCAAAACCATGGTGTAAAGAAACCCGGCTGGTTCCTTCAGCCGTTTTTTATTCGTTTTTATTCCAGAGAAGAGAACCAAGAATCAGGCCAAATCGGTCAGACACTGAGACCAACAACAAATAACTATTTATTTCAATAAGTTATTGCAAACATAGTACGGAGGGACATGAGAATACGCCTGTGCCATAAATGGCCCAAAGAGAAAGCGGACAGGGGTACAACTTGGACGTAATTGACACATATATCATACGGTTTTGCCAGGCCTGACCTGAATCAACCGGCATAGCTGAAATTTTTGACCAGCTGGTTGTCCTGTCGGTGCTTACAGTGTATAAAAAGGCATACCCAGAAAGAAGGGGCACGAAGTTTGTCCCTGACCTGACCAGGGATGGGGAATCTATCTTGTTGTTTTTGCTG
The DNA here is from genome assembly GCF_049968175.1 of Dissulfurimicrobium sp. Lineage (NCBI taxonomy): Bacteria > Deltaproteobacteria > Dissulfurimicrobium > Dissulfurimicrobium sp. Next base: position 4,042 of record NZ_JBMFRG010000078.1, on the reverse strand, counting down.
GATTCCTGCTTGCGCAGGAATGACAAAATATGGATTTTTAGAGCTTCCCTTAAAGATAAATTAGGAATCATAAAGGCGTTATTATGATACTTGTAACCGGAGGCGCCGGCTTTATCGGGTCAAACTTTGTCGTGGACTGGCTCTCTAAAGGCGATGAGCCGGTTGTAAACCTGGACAAGCTCACCTATGCCGGAAACCTTGAAAACCTTATCCATCTTAAAGACGACCCAAGACACATCTTTGTCCAGGGCGACATAAACGACCGTAAGCTTATAAGCGCCCTGTTTGCAGGGCACAGGCCGCGGGCCGTCATAAACTTCGCCGCAGAGACCCATGTTGACCGCTCTATCCATGCACCCGATGATTTCATAAAGACCAACATAAACGGGACATTCAATCTCCTTAGCGAGGCCTTGACATATTGGCAAGGCCTAAACGAAGAGGCAAGGGCGCAATTCCGCCTCCTTCACATCTCGACTGACGAGGTCTACGGTTCCCTCGGGCCTGATGACCCGCCCTTTACAGAGTCATCCCCCTATGCGCCGAACAGCCCGTATTCCGCATCAAAAGCGGCGTCCGACCATCTGGTGAGGGCATTTCACCGCACATACGGCCTCCCCACACTCATCACCAACTGCTCGAACAATTACGGCCCTTATCAGTTCCCTGAAAAGCTCATCCCCCTTGTGATCCTTAACGCCGTCGAAGGCAAACCGATTCCGATATATGGAGATGGGCTAAACGTACGTGATTGGCTCTATGTCGGCGACCACTGCGAGGCGCTCAAGATCGTCCTGGCCAAAGGCAGACCGGGCGAGACCTACAACATAGGCGGCGGCAGCGAAAAGACCAATCTGGATGTCGTACACACTATCTGCACCATATTGGACGAGCTGCGTCCCGATCCAAAAGGCAAGGGCTATTCATCCCTGATAACCAATGTCAAGGACAGGCCTGGCCACGACCGCCGCTATGCTATTGATGCAGGCAAGCTGAAGTGCGAGACAGGCTGGCAGCCAAAAGAGAATTTTAAAGATGGCATCCGTAAGACGGTAACTTGGTATCTGGAGCACATGGACTGGGTGCAAAACATAAAAACCGGGACATACAAGGCATGGATGGCGCTCAATTACGGCGATAGGGGGTGGAATCCATGAAAGGGATCATCCTCGCGGGTGGTTCAGGCACAAGGCTTTATCCATCAACGATCGCGGTCTCAAAGCAGCTCCTCCCCGTCTATGACAAGCCGATGATATATTATCCGCTCAGCACCCTAATGCTCGCAGGTATCAGGGACATCCTTGTGATCTCGACCCCTGCCGACACCCCGCGCTTTGAGCAACTCCTTGGAAACGGCAACCAGTGGGGAATCAACATTTCTTATGGTGTACAACAAAGGCCCGAGGGTATCGCCCAGGCGTTCATAATTGGGGAGAAATTCATTGAAAACAAAAGCTGCGCACTAATGCTCGGCGACAACATCTTTTACGGCCACGACCTACAGGCATTGCTCAAAAAGGCCTCACAAAAACAAACCGGTGCGAGCATATTTGCCTACCCAGTAAAAGACCCTGAGCGTTACGGCGTAGTGGAATTCGACAAGAGCGGCAGGGTCATAAATATCGAAGAAAAACCAAAGATCCCGAGGTCGCGCTATGCCGTCACCGGCCTCTATTTTTATGACGGCAAGGTGACCGACATCGCAAAGGCCATAAGGCCGTCGGCAAGGGGCGAGCTCGAGATAACCGACATCAATAAGGCCTACCTCGAAAAAGGGGAACTGGACGTAGTCGTCATGGGCAGGGGCATGGCATGGCTAGACACGGGCACACATGAATCCCTGCTTGAGGCGTCTTTGTTTATCCAGACCATCGAAAAACGCCAAGGGCTCAAGGTCTCGTGTCCGGAGGAGATCGCATTCCGCATGGGATACATAGGCAAGCGCGAGCTTGAGGCCCTTGCCCAGCCGATGCTCAAAAACGGCTACGGGCAATATCTTGTCGGGCTCTTGGATGGCGCAAGGGCGGTTATGTGACCTTGCGCCACACAATCAGAACTTAAAGCTCAATTGATATACGCCGTTTGTCGCGGCCATATAATCGGCCGTCCCCCTTATGGCTCCCTTGCCTGCATTGCCGTCATCATACAACCTGTCAATAGCCTGACAGACATCATAGGGGACGTTTTGAAAATGTATCCAGTTGGCAGTCAATGCCGTACCACCTGCAATCGCCGGCATGGTATAATACGAAACAGCTATTGCCCCACCATAGGGATGGGTCGGGTTGGTAAAACCGGAACCCGTCAAGATATCAGCCGCCCTCAACTCCTGCCAAAGGTCGCACTGCTCAGTACCTGTGCCTGAACAAGCAAAGTTTGGCGCAGTGGATGCAGCGCCAACCGCAATCAGGCCGTTCCCATTCCCATTTGTAACCGTAACACCTGGCCATCTGCCGCTGGCTGCAGGATCATCGCCCGGGAAATACCCATATTTATCATAATACGTATAAAGGGCGGCGAATATCTCTCTTTGCTCATTATAAAACCTCTTAATTTTCGCATTGCCGATCAGCTCGCCACCCTTCAAAACAGCGGCCAGTATGATCCCAATGATCACCAACACTATAGCCATCTCCACCAGTGTAAACCCCCTCTGCCCTCGATGATATAGACTCATAATAGATCCCCTCTCTTTGTATAGTGGACACTCATTAATTTAATTAGCACCAACCCCAACCGGCGCCGCGCTGGACGCCTTCGAGGATATTCAGTCAACATTAATAAGGCTTATCAAACATATAAACCGCCGCCACATCGGTTGTGGCCCACGGCGTTGAGCTACCGGCGGTGGTTGAATTTACGGCAGTTACAGCAGTAACCGCGCCGGCCTGTATGTTGTTGACTGTGCCTGTACCTGCAAGGGTTACAGCAGTGGCCCCCCTGAATCTACCAAGTCCTGCGTCCGCAGTGCCGTCGATGGCTGTATCAACGGCCTGGATTATAGCCAGGTCATCATTGGTGAACGTAGCAGTACACGCTGCATTGGCGCATATGACCATACAGTTTTTATTTGTGCCACTGTCATAGCCTATATAAATATAATAGTTCGAACTGCCCAATTGCACTGGATTCGGCGGGATATTCTGCATGGTGCCCGTTGCTGCAAGCGTGCCTATTGCAGACCCTGCAGTCGTTTGCTCTGCCGCATCATCTCCAATAAGCCCATCTTTGTTGTCTGCATCGCCCGGAAAATAACCCATCCTGTCCATATAGGCCCACGTAAGCATCTCCCACGACTTTAAAGAGGTTATCAATTTCTTCGCCCTGGCACCTTGAATCAGGTCCTGCCCCTTGATTACCGCTCCTAAAATGATCCCAATTATCACCAACACTATCGCCAGCTCCACCAGTGTAAAACCACCTTGCCCTTTCAAGAGCCCTTTGCCACTTGCCTCTTTTGCCACCCTTACCTCTTTCATTTTTGCCTCCTTGATTTTGTTTTGCTTTTATCTGAAGGCCGGTTGCGCCACTCAAGCATCTCCATAACCACCTTGGCGCCCAGATTGGCAGCTATGGCTGGCTTTCCTTTTTAACCTCAATTTTACTGTTTTATTGCAAATGTCCTGCAATTTTAGAATATGCAAATTTTATACCAATGTTATTTGAACCAGATTTTCTTGAACTCCAGAGACAGGCTGCAAGATGTCTCAAACCTGAAGATTTCTTCTCTGAAGTCCCCTTCTTTTATGTATTTGCCGTTTCTCCATCTGTAAACCTTTGCCTTTTTCAAGGCTGGATAACACAATACATAATACCTGACGCCTTCTTTTTGATAAAGTTCAAATTTATATCTCTCATCTGTGGAGGCGTTTTTTTCAGAAACGATCTCAAAGATAACCTCCGGCGGCCTGGTAATGGTGTTTTGAATGTCATCACATACCACCATTACATCCGGCCTGACCACCGTATCACTACTGATAATCCAGTCCAGGTCCTGAAGCACATAGCATTTGGCCTCGCAGGTCTCGAGCTGTTCATCCAA
>NZ_JBMFRG010000077.1:0-7348 GCF_049968175.1 Dissulfurimicrobium sp. | reverse complement strand
GGTGATTCAGGCATTTAAACAGGTACACAAGATGACGCCTTGTCAGCTGGTGCTGGCTGGGGGTGGTGCAACAGACGACCCTGAGGGAGAAGTAGTGTTCAAAGAGGTGATGGAGGCCGCAAACGGCGACCCTAACATACACATCCTCTTGCTTCCGCCCGATGCACACAGGACCATAAACGCCATTCAAAGGGCTGCCGACATCATCATCCAGAAATCCCTGAAAGAAGGCTTCGGCCTCACTGTGACAGAGGCCATGTGGAAGGGGAAACCCGTTGTGGCCGGAGACACCGGTGGCATCAAACTACAGGTAGTGGACCACTACACAGGCTTTAGGGTCAAAACCCCAGAAGGTGCGGCGCTCCGCATACGTTACCTGCTATCTCATAGAGACATAATGGCTAGGATGGGCGAAAAGGCTCATCGGTTTGTATATGAGAATTTTTTGATCACCCGCCATGTCAGGGAATATCTCACATTGATGATCAGTCTGATGAACGGACTTAGCGATAGGATAGACATGACGTTATGAAATTGCTAAACGATGGCCTATCAATCGATTCATTCTGGGGGCGCCTGGCATCGAGCGGCAACCGCATCCTGATGCTGGATTACGACGGGACCCTTGCACCTTTCAGGCTGGAAAGGGACAAGGCTATGCCGTACTCAGGCGTTAAAGATGCACTAACAAGGATAATGGACATTCCAAGATGTCGGGTAGTCCTCGTGACCGGAAGGACGGTAAGCGACATAGCCTCGCTCATAGACATACATCCGCTCCCTGAAATATGGGGGGCTCACGGCATGGAACGACTGGACAAAGACGGAATATATGGGCGGAATCCCGTTCCGCCACAGACCGAACAACTCGTGACCGATCTTTATAATTGGCTGTTTTTAAAAGGATACAAAAGCCAAACAGAACTGAAACCAGGCTGTCTCGCCTTTCACACAAGAGGGATGGAGGAGGATGATGCGAAGAGGCTCATTCTTGAGATAAAAGACAAGTATTTGGAACTTATCAAGAATAATAAACGGGAAGACGATTTAGAGACACATTTATTCGACGGAGGAATCGAATTCAGAACCAGGGGCGCAGATAAGGGCAGGGCTGTAAATGCCGTTCTGAGAGAAGGCGGTATGGATGCGGCTGTTGCATATCTCGGGGATGATTTCACCGACGAAGACGCATTCAAGGCCATCAAGGAAAAGGGCTTAGGGGTTTTAGTCAGACGGAAATATAGGGAAACGGCCGCCGATCTCTGGATCTCGCCGCCTGATGAATTGATCGATTTTTTATCGTACTGGGAAGAGATGTGCAGGAGGTGAAAAAATATGGCAAACACTCCGGAAAGACTCGTTGTGGTCTCCAACCGCCTGCCGGTTTCCATCAAGAAGACCTCCGCCGGCTGGGAGATCAGGCCAGGGAGCGGCGGGTTAGTCACGGCCCTCGCACCTGTACTGAAGGATCAGGGAGGTATATGGATAGGATGGTCAGGGGGCATAGGAGATCAGGAAATTATGGAGCACATCAAAACGGCCTCGGCCGATTCAGGCTTTGATCTCCATACAGTGCCGCTTACCGCCGATGAAATAAAAGACTATTATTATGGCTTTTCGAATGAGATCATCTGGCCTCTTTTTCACGATCTGCAGACAAGGTGCAATTTCAGACCTGAATATTGGTACCGATACATCGAGGTAAATAAAAAATTCGCCGATAGGATCGCCGCCTTGTCAGATGAGAATGATTTTGTCTGGGTCCATGACTATCATCTGATATTGACTGCCCAAAAACTAAAAGAAGCCGACGCATCAAGAAAAATAGGTTTTTTCCTTCACATCCCCTTTCCATCTGTGGATATATTCATCAAACTGCCCTGGAGGGGTCAGATATTAAAAGCCTTGCTCAACTATGACATAATCGGTTTTCAGACCGCCAGAGACAGAAGAAATTTTGTAAACTGTATACACATGCTCTATCCTGATATAGACATAGATTGGGAAGCCCATATTGCAATAACGACGGTAGGGGGAAGGGAAGTCAGGATCGGTGCGTTCCCCATCAGCATAGACTTCGGGGCCTTTGCAAGGGATGCTGCCTCCCGCGAGACCAAAGAAAGGGTGCAATACCTCAAAGAGGCGATGCCAGAGTGCCAGGTGATCCTGGGGGTGGATCGTCTGGACTACACGAAGGGCATACCCGAACGGCTTGAAGCCATGCGCAACGCCCTCAGGCGATATCCGGATCTGCATAGAAAGATCACACTAGTCCAGGTAGTTGTACCAAGCAGACAGAATATCCCCGAATACGGCCTGCTCAAGGCGAGGATAGAACGTATGGTTGGCGAAATCAATGGCGAATTCACCAAGGCGGGGTGGGTCCCTATTCATTATTTGTATCGGCACCTGGACCGATGCGAGCTCCTTTCCTATTACAGATTGGCGGACATCGCCCTGGTAACACCGCTCAAGGATGGCATGAATCTGGTTGCAAAGGAATATTGTGCCTGCAATTATACAAACCGCGGCGTACTCATCTTGAGCGAGTTCGCAGGCGCTGCATCCCAATTGCATCAGTGGGCATTAATAGTTAACCCATATGATATCGAAGGGGTATCGGATGCAATACACAGCGCCTTTTATATGGATGAAAAAGAAAAGATGGACAGGATGAAAAAACTGAGGGCATCAATAAAAAAAAGGGATATCTTCTGGTGGGTCAAGAATTATCTCGAAACTGCACTTTCCAAACACCCTTCAAGCAGACCTACAAACAAGGAAACCACTTCCCTGGCAGCTAAGGTTCCATGACCATATGGTCGCCTAGTGCTGTCTTCGATCCCAACCGCCATACTAAAAGTCCATCACGATACGCATGAGGTCTTCAGCCAGAATCACGGCGCCGTCGTAGACAGCCTTGCATGGACCCATGATATCATGTTCATCACAGATAGGATAGAAATGCGTAAGGAGGAGCGCCTTTACACCGGCTTCCGCGGCGATGCGCCCGGCCTCTGACGGAACGAGATGGCCCCCGACCTTGAACCCTTCAGGTGCCGCACATTCACACACCAATAAATCCGCCCCGCTTGCGAGCTCTACAATACCATGGCATATATCGGTATCGCCCGAAAAGACAACAACCTTGCCATCAGGACACTCGATACGGTATGCAAGGCTCTGGGGGGTGTGCTCCACAGGGGCGGAACGTACGACAAAGGGCGGCAGCTGAATAGCGGCCGACATCTCGCATGGAAGCTCCTCAACCATCAAACGTCCGTCTTTGGGCTCAACCCATTTCCCAAAGGCCTCTTTCATGGCTGCATAAAACTTTTCAAACCCACGGGCAGCAAATATCTTGACAGGGGCCGTTCTTTTATAACCAGGCGCATATTTCATGGCAAAGATAAACGGGACGAACTCGCCCACATGATCCGGATGAAAATGGGTGTAAAGGACTGTGTCAATTGCATCGTGCGGTATACCGGCCTTGGCCAGCTGCCTGAGCGTCCCGGCTGCACTGTCAATCAGGAATGTCTGTCCGCTGGCCATGAGGCAAGCCGACGGCCCGGCCCTCCTAGCGGAAGGTACACACGTGCCTGAGCCAAGCACAATAAGTTCTATCATATAATCTCCTTAACATTGATGATCTCGTAAAAAGTCATTATATGAGATGGCTATCTGTCGCCTCTCGTGAGATTATACAGATTTTTGCAGTATCTGATTATTATATATTCTGAGATAGTGATTTAAGGTGTCCCTCAGTTCTTTTGCTGAGTTGAATCTCGTCTGTAAGATTATCTCCTCAATACGTCCATTGAACCGTTCAACCATTCCATTGGTCTGTAGATGACGCGGCCTTATCAGGCTATGCTCTATCCCGTTTTCAAGACAGACCTTATCGAATTCATGTCCTCCTGAAGGCTGTCTTTCTCCAGTACAGGAAAACCTGTCAGTAAACTCCTTGCCATTATCAGTAAGTACCTTTTTAATATTAAATGGCGCCTTTTTATAAGCCTCTTCATAAAAGACAGGGATGAAGAGGCAGATTTACCTGTCTGCGTGCAACGCACAGGCAGATCAGATAATACCTCAAAATATACCCATCTGGTGACGCGGTCTATGGCCGCGAACAGATTCCGGCTGATTTTCATCTGTCATACTTTTTTAAGTTCAGACAGATTGGAGACGCCATAACGCCTCAGACACCGATCAAGACCGGATCTTGATACATGGGAGTTTATAAACTCATGCACAGGCACCAGAAGGTCATCCAGCGGAAGCAAAAGGGTCTTTCTCAGTTCAACCGCTATTATCTCCTGTTCAGGACTGAGCACAGCCCTCAGGTTGTGGGGTATAGAGGGATATGCCATACTGTCTGGCCAAGGCGCGTTCAGAAAGCCCTGACTGTCTGATCTCTTTTCTTATAATGGGCGTTGTCCTGGCATTATTATGCAGTCTTATTGTCATCCCACACCCCCATCCTGATCTCTTCTTTTAACCTGCTCAAAAACAACCTGCCATAAAATAAACCGTAACTCCTGATAGGTAAATAATTAGAGGGGATGGAATGGCTAAACAAAAATCGTCAAATGCAAGGCACGCAAATCCTGAGGAATGAGACGTACTTCCTATACGCCACAGTGACGACGGATGCAGCGCAATACAGCAGTCGGCGACTTTTTGCAACGCCATCAACATTAACAAGCTGAAACTGGTGCAAGCTCCACCTCACCCCATGCCCCAAGTCTTGTGCCCTTGATTATCACTCCGCCCATGACCCCTTCGATCCCGCCCATATATTCAAGGGCGGCATCTATATCCATCTCGGTCTTTACCATATTTCCAACGGCCGTCGCTGCAGCGTCTGCGAGCGCCGTTGATCTTGACAGTATGGTCACAGCATCGGCCGTTCCAAAACTCCTCGAATGTCCAACGGTACCGGATGAGGTGCAAATCCCTAGCGGAGTCGCTTCAGGCATTATCCTCAGCCCTATCCTTCCACTCAATGGAGACTTCCCGGCCCAGATAGCCGAAATAAGGGGCCTTCTATCTATGCAAATAAAGATATCGCCACCATTTTCCACGATAACCTCTCCTGATGTAAAATCAGCGCATCTCACCCCGACATATTCAGCCACAGCACCTGCAACTGCCGCCATCGGACCGACCCCTGCCGTTTTAGCGGCGGCAATCATCTCTTTGACAACAGGCGGGGCAAATGGGTCTTCAGGAACGGGCGTATAGCTCTTAAAAAAACCTGGATGTCTTGCCCCGTATTCCTCGATAAAAAGTCTTGCCTCAATCACCCAGCCCGAGACTTCACGGGATAGGTCTTTTCCGGTCTGTATATGGAGATCTGTCTCTTTATGACGCACCTCAAAGGAAACAAGACCTTCTCTCGTCATGAATGCACGATAGATACGCCTCTCGCCCATAGACTTTTATTGACGACCGGCCGGCCCGGCCGGATCAAAGGCCACCCAATTCTTCATTGAGCGGTCTTGAAAGGAGTTCTCTTACCGCATCTCGCGGGTCTTTGCCTTTATAAATTACACTATAGACCTGAGCAGTAATAGGCATTTCGATATCATATTTTTCGGCCAGGGCATGGGCGGAGCGGGAGGACCTCACACCTTCCGCCACCATCTTCATCTCATCAAGTATTACATCTATAGACATGCCGCGGCCTAACTTCAAGCCGACCTGTCGGTTCCTGCTCAGATCCCCAGTACAGGTCAGTACCAGGTCTCCAAGGCCAGCAAGCCCTGCGAATGTCAAGGGATTCGCCCCGAGACGCACCCCTAGGCGGGTCATCTCCGCAAGTCCTCTTGTGATGAGCGCGGCCCTTGTATTTGCCCCGAAGCCCATACCGTCCGAGATGCCTACGGCGATAGCCATCACATTCTTAAGGGCGCCGCCAAGCTCCACGCCAGTCACATCCTGGCTTGTATAGACCCTGAAGGTCTCCGTAGAAAACAAGCTCTGGAGCGCCTTACAAAGGTGTCTGTCACGGCAGGCAAGCGTTATAGCGGTAGGCACAGAAGCAGCTACCTCTTTTGCAAAACTGGGCCCGGAAAGCACAGCGAACCTGCCGTAAAAGGCTGAACAGAACACCTCTGTCAAAACGCCGGTCATTGTAAGGAGCGTCTCGTTTTCTATGCCCTTTACGGCAGAGACAACGGCCTTCGGGAGACGCGGGATAGGGATCTCTTTAAACACATCGGAAACAGCCTCTGCAACCATCCTCAGGCCATGAGACGGTACGGCAAAGACAAGCAGGTCCCTATTCAGCAAGGCGTTTGAGAGATCAGATGCGACGCATAGCGGATCAGGAAACTTGATGCCTGGGAGATAATCAGGATTTTCTCTGAACCTGGCCATGATCTCAGCAAGTTGAGGATTCCTGGCCCAGAGCATCACGTCAAACCCTTTCCCGGCCAGAAGCACGGCGATGGCCGTACCCCAACTGCCCGCACCTATCACGGCGACCCTCTTCATTCCCCTTCCCGTTCAGCAAGCTTGGCTACAGCCGCAAGTTTATCGCCCTCTGCAAGCTGGATGAGGCGCACACCCTGGGTAGAGCGCCCTATCGTACGCACATCAGACGCCCTGATCCGTATTATGTTTCCGCTTGTACCAACAAGCATGAGCTCGTCTGTATCATCAACCATCAAGACATTTACAACGCTTCCAACTTTATCTGTAGTCTTTATATTTATAATACCCTTGCCGCCCCTTGACTGCACCCTGTACTCTTCAATGCTTGTACGCTTACCGTAGCCGTTTTCGGTAACGGTCATAAGCGTGCCGCGGCCACCTGAAATGATAACCATATCAACGACATGATCGCCATACTTGAGGGCTATCCCTTTGACGCCGGCCGCAGTACGTCCCATCTGCCGCACGTCGTTTTCGGGGAATCTTATGGAAAACCCCTCCCTTGTCCCAAGAAAGATATCCGCCTTTCCATCGGTTATATCCGCCGCAATCAGCTCATCATCCTTATTTATCACTGCGGCGATGATGCCGGAAGGTCTGGGCCTTGAAAATTCATCAAGCCTGGTCTTCTTTATCAAACCCTTCTTCGTAGCCATCACTACAAAACGGTCAGGTTCAAATGTCCTTACGGGTATGACGGCAGCTATGCGTTCGTTTCGCCCTTGGTCAAGGGGTAAGAGATTGATAAGCGCCTTTCCGCGACTGGCCCTGGACCCTTCGGGTATCTCATGGACCTTTATCCAATATATGCGGCCCAGATTGCTGAAGCACAGGAAATAATCATGTGTGGATGCAACAAAAAGGTGCTCGGCAAAGTCATCTTGTTTGGAGGATACCCCGGCAA
>NZ_JBMFRG010000076.1:0-7417 GCF_049968175.1 Dissulfurimicrobium sp. | reverse complement strand
GCGTCGAGCCGTTGGTTGAGTAAATAACAATAAAATTAAGGAGAATTGAGCCATGGATGAATTGAAAGGCATAAAAATAGATGCCTGTCCCCATTGTGGGTCTGGCAGGCTTCAGAGTCCAATGGCCATGAAGGGGCCTGCTGTTTCAGCTGCTATAGATCCTGTCTGTGGTATGACGGTGGATCCCGGTAAAACACCATTTAAATACATCTATGACCAAAAGACCTATTATTTTTGCAGCAAGGGCTGCGAGGGCAAATTCGCCAGAGACCCCGGCAGATATCTCAATCCTTCCCGCAAAAACGAGGGGATGGAAGAGGCGTCGCCTGGCGCTATCTATACCTGCCCCATGCACCCCGAGGTGAGACAGACAGGGCCGGGGATATGCCCGAAGTGCGGCATGGCCCTTGAACCGGAGACCTTCAGCCTTGAGGAGGAAGATGATTCGGAATTAAAAGACATGACCAGGCGTTTCTGGCTTGCACTGGTCTTTACTGCGCCCCTGTTTGTAATAGCCATGTCCCATATGGGTCACGGCATGTCTTTGGGCGGGTTTCTGCCCATGGCCTTAAGTCCGTGGGTCGAGCTCATCCTTTCAACGCCGGTCGTCTTTTGGTGCGGCTGGCCCATTCTGGAGAGGGCCTTTCAGTCTGTAGCAAGCCGCAACCTGAACATGTTTACCCTTATCGGGATCGGGGTCGGTACCGCATGGATTTACAGCCTTGTCGCAACCCTGGTTCCGGATATTTTCCCTCCATCATTCCGCACGGAAGGCGGCCAGGTCCCTGTATATTTTGAGGCAGCTGGTGTCATAACGACGCTTGTCCTTCTCGGCCAGGTGCTTGAGATCAGGGCCAGAAAGGGCGCAAGCGGTGCGATAAGGGCGCTTCTGGGGCTTTCTCCCAAGACGGCAAGACTGGTGCGCCCTGACGGTTCTGAAGAAGATGTGTCCCTTGATGCAGTCAGAATCGGAGACCGCCTGAGGGTGAGGCCTGGCGAAAAGATACCTGTGGATGCAAGGGTTGTTGAGGGCGCAAGCCATGTGGATGAGTCCATGATTACAGGTGAGCCCATGCCGGTTGAAAAAGGGGCCGGGGACAGGGTGATAGGCGCGACCATCAACACCACCGGTACCCTCCTTGTCGAGGCGGAGCGGGTGGGGAGCGAGACACTGCTTGCGCAGATCATAAAGATGGTGGGTGAGGCCCAGAGGAGCCGCGCCCCTATCCAGCGGGTTGCTGATATGGTTGCAGGCTATTTTGTGCCCGCAGTGGTACTCTCTTCTGTCATAACATTTGCGGTCTGGGCCCTTTTCGGGCCAGAACCTCGAATGGCCTACGCCATCCTGAACGCCGTAGCCGTTCTGATTATAGCCTGCCCGTGCGCCCTGGGCCTTGCAACGCCCATGTCCATAATGGTCGGTACAGGCCGGGGGGCGCAGGCCGGGGTCCTTATAAAAAATGCCGAGGCCCTTGAGGTCATGGAGCGCGTTGACACCCTTGTTGTTGACAAGACCGGGACCCTTACTGAAGGGAGGCCGAAGCTCATGGGCGTAAAGGCCTTGGAGGGTTTTGATGCAGATGATGTCTTAAGATGGGCCGCCGGGCTTGAGCGTTCAAGCGAACACCCGCTGGCTGATGCGATTATTAAGGGGGCGATGGAACGCGGCCTTGAGCCGGCAGATGTTGGCGATTTTAAGGCCGTTCCTGGTAAGGGCATAATCGGCAGGATCGGCGGCAGAGAGGTCGCGCTTGGAAATCAGAATATGATGGCAGGGTTAGGCCTTGATGTGAGGCCGCTTTTTGATGAGGCCGAGAGGCGTCGCACCGAGGGTGAGACAGTTATATTTGTGGCTGTGGACAGGCGTCTTTGCGGGATTTTGGGTGTGGCCGACCCGATAAAGGCGACAAGCGCCGAGGCCGTAAGGGCGCTTCGTGAGGACGGGGTCGATCTGGTCATGCTCACTGGGGACAGCCGCACCACGGCTGAGGCCGTCGGACGCAGGCTTGGCATAGACAGGATTGAGGCAGAGGTCCTGCCGCAACAAAAAAATGAGGTGATAAAGAGGCTTAAAGACCAGGGCAGGATTGTAGCCATGGCGGGCGACGGCATAAACGACGCCCCGGCTCTTGCTATGGCTCATATCGGGATAGCAATGGGCACAGGGACGGACGTCGCGATGGAGAGCGCAGGCATAACCTTGGTAAAAGGCGATCTCATGGGTATCGTAAAGGCAAGGAGGCTGAGCCGTGTAACTATGCGCAATATCCGTCAGAATCTGTTTTTTGCATTTATTTACAACTCCCTCGGCGTTCCGGTCGCGGCAGGTGTGCTCTATCCATTTTTTGGCATACTCCTGAGCCCAATGATCGCAGCCGCGGCCATGAGTTTCAGCTCGGTGTCCGTCATTACCAATGCCTTACGGCTTAAGAGGCTCGATATCTGATGAACTCGCTGTATAACTTAGGATTTCGGCTTGATGCTGCGTTGCTTGTTGGCGAAAAATGCTCACATACAGAGAGGGTAGACACAGGGGTCTGCCTTCTACATGTTTTTTGTCTTCCTCGCGCCTTGTCTGAAGCCGAATTTTCGTTTTACAGTGGGTTCCAGCCATCCCAATTTTGACTTTTTACGGGTCTATCATATCTGATCCGCAGCACTAACCTTGCGAAAGATTGAGATACCATGCGGTGAGTTCGTTTCCGTAGAAGATGGTGATCATAGCTGCCAATGCCAGAAAAGGGCCATAGGGTATGGCTGTACGTCGCTCGGCCTTTTGCATGAGGATGAGAACGATCCCTGTCACCGATCCAAGCCCCGCACTTATAAATACCACAAGCGGTATGGCCTTCCAGCCCAGAAACGCCCCTATCATCGCGAGGAGCTTTATGTCCCCGCCGCCCATGCCTTCCTTGTGCGTAAGGAGATAATAGCCCCCGGCCACCAGATACAACACCCCTCCTCCCAAAAGTATGCCGATAAGGGAGTCATACCATTTAAGATCGGCTAAGAAGAAAGATGAGATTAGACCCAGGGCAATCATCGGCAGCGATAAGACATCCGGTATTAGCTGGTGCTCAAGATCAATAAATGTGATGATAATCAGTGTTGCCACAAAGCATGAATAGATGAAAAAGTCCGGGGTCAAGTTGAATTTTCGCCATAGCAGCAGGATTGTCACGCCTGTAAGCGCCTCTACAACAGGATACTGGAATGATATCCTTGCGCCGCATGAGCTGCACTTTGCCCTCAATATAATGAAACTCACAATTGGGATGTTTTCCCACCAGGTAAGTCTGTGTCCGCATTTCATACATGCCGAACCAGGTTTGACAACAGATCGCCCTTCCGGAATGCGGCAGATACAGACATTTAAAAAACTTCCTATGCAAAGCCCAACTAGAAAGATAGAAATTTGCAACAATATGTCATTTAAATGGTTCATAATCTTCTATACCTTTAGCACATTTAAAAATGCCTCCTGTGGTATTTCAACCTGCCCCACCTGTTTCATACGTTTTTTACCCTCCTTTTGTTTTTCAAGAAGTTTTCTTTTTCGTGTTATATCACCTCCATAACACTTAGCTGTAACATCTTTTCTAAGTGGTGCTATACGTTCTTTGGCTATGATCTTATTACCTATTGCGGCCTGAATTACAACCTCAAAAAGTTGTCTTGGTATTTCTTTTTTAAGTCTTTCAACAATATCTCTTCCTCGGTAGTAGGCTTTATCTTGATGCGTTATAATAGAAAGGGCATCTACCGGCTGTTTGTTAATTAGTATGTCCATCTTTATGAGTTTTGCCTGCCTATAATCTATAGGTTCATAGTCTATAGAGGCATAGCCCCTTGTGATTGATTTTAAACGGTCGTAGAAATCAAGTACTATTTCGTTAAACGGCAATTCATACTTGAGTACAACCCTGCTTTCCGTGATGTAGCGTATGTCGATCTGCCTACCCCTCTTTTCATCGCAAAGTGACATAATGGGACCGACGTATTCCCTTGGTAGGTATATTTCCATTCTTACATAAGGTTCGGCGATGAACGCTATCTTGTCTGCCCTCGGCATCTCAGCCGGGTTGTGTATGTGCAATACCTCTCCACTGGTGAGATGAACGTCATATGAGACTGATGGGGCGGTGCTTATGATCGGCAGGCCATATTCCCTTTCCAGGCGTTCCTTGATTATCTCCATGTGCAATAGGCCTAAAAAGCCGCATCTAAAACCAAAACCAAGGGCGGTTGAGCTCTCCGGCTCGTATGAAAAGGCTGGATCGTTAAGCCAGAGTTTTTCAACCGCTTCTTTCAGTTGATCATATTCAGCCGAGTCTACTGGATAGAGGCCACAAAAGACCATGGGCTTTACAGGTTTAAAGCCAGGAAGTGGTTTAGCCGCCTGGCGCCTATCTTCTGTTATAGTGTCACCGATCTTGGTGTCTCTCACCTGCTTTATGGCCGCGGTCAGAAAACCTACTTCACCCGAAGAAAGCGTCTCTACATCCTCTGGGTTTGGGGTGAATACCCCTAGCCTTTCTACCTCGTATGTTTGACCTGTGGCGAGCATGCGAATGCGCATCCCGCGCCTGAGCACCCCGTCAACTACCCTGATGAGCACCACCGCGCCTTGATAAGAATCAAACCAGGAATCGAAGATTAGGGCCCTCAAAGGGGCATTGGGATCACCCTTCGGCGGCGGGATCCTTGCCGCGATCGCTTCGAGTATCTCTTTTACACCGAGCCCGGTCTTTGCGCTTGCCATAAGGGCCTGGGATGAGTTAAGCCCAATGATGTCTTCTATCTCTTTTGCTGTCTTTTTGGGATCTGCGCTTGGCAGATCTATCTTATTCAGGACCGGGATGAGCTCCAGGTCGTTTTCAAGGGCAAGATAGACATTTGCAAGGGTCTGTGCCTCCACGCCCTGTGTGGCGTCAACAACCACTAGTGCACCTTCACATGCGGCAAGACTCCTTGAAACCTCATAGGAAAAATCTACATGCCCTGGTGTATCTATAAGATTAAATATATAATGATGGCCGTTATCAGCCTTGTAATTCAGCCTTACGGTCTGAGATTTTATAGTGATGCCCCTTTCTCTTTCAATATCCATCTTGTCAAGGTATTGTTCACGCATCTCTCTTGAGGTTACTGCGCCGGTGATCTCCAGGATCCTGTCGGCCAGTGTGGATTTTCCGTGATCTATATGTGCTATGATGCAAAAATTACGTATGCATTCAAGATCTGTCATGGTATCATCCCTTTACTTTTTATTTGGTGAAGGATAAATTTTGATGGCGTCGCAGAAAGTCGCCGAGTGCCGTGCTGCGCTACAGCTTTCGTCACTGCGGTGCACAGGAAGTACGCCTTATTCCTTAGGATCTGCGCGTCTTGCATTTGACGATTTTTGCTTAGTTATAGTATATAACGACTTTTTACAAGACCATCAATTTTTAAAGATTAGAAAATATTTGCCGAATTAGAATAAAAGACAATAACATAAATATAAAAAAATAATTTAGACAGTCGCCATGTCTAAGTGCTGGTCATTATGAAATTGCCGTCATTGCCGTTGAGTTTAATCAGAAAGACCAAAAGCCATGTGCTTGGTGTTGATATAGGTTCTCATTCCATAAAGATAATCGAATTGGTTGCAAGCGGCGACAAGGTCATTCTCAAGAAAATGGGACGTGCACTTGTCCCGATTGGTGCAATTAAAGACGGTATCATAGCAGAAGACAGGGCGGCACTGACAGATGTCTTGAAGGCCCTTTTGGACAACCTCAAACCAAAATCCAGACTCGCGGCCACGTCAATCGCGGGCTATTCCGTAATCGTCAAAAAGGTTCGTGTCCCGTACACAGATGAAAAAGAGATAGAAGAGAATCTTGATATAGAGGCCGAGAACTACGTGCCGTTTGAGATAACCGATGTCTATATGGATTTCCACATGCTCAGATCATCCGATGCGGAAATCCCAAGAAAGCAAGGGACTGAGATATTTCTGACAGCGGCAAAGAAGGAGATAGTCGACAGTTATGCGGCCTTGATGCAGGATGCTGGCCTTACGCCAGCAGTGGTTGATATAGATGCATTCGCCTTGAGCAATTCTTTTGAAGGCGTTTACAGTGTAACTGGTCCGGTGTGTTTAGTGGATATAGGCGCCCGCAAGACAAATTTAAATATAGTTAACCATGGGATACCGCTTTTTGCGCGAGACATATCGATGGGCGGTGCACAGATAACAGAGGCCTTTCAGGAGGCGGGTGGGATTTCATTTGAGGAGGCTGAAAAGATCAAGATGGCTGGAGGTCCTGAAGAAGGGATTATGAGGCAGTTTTCCCTTATAGTCGACGAGATCTGCAATCAATGGGGCCAAGAGATAAAGAAGATACTAGATTTTCACTGCTCCAATTCGCCTGAAGAAGATTGGCCTGGACGTATTTATTTAAGTGGCGGGGCCTCGCTCATGAAGGGTTTGCCAGACAAGATATCACAGATTACCGGCCTTGAGACCTTGGTGTTCAATCCGTTTCAGGGCGTGGTTTTTGATAAATCAATAGATATCGACTATGCATATTCAATAGCGCCTCAAATGGCGATAGCCCTTGGGCTCGCGCTTAGGGATTCATAAAGATGATAAAGATCAATCTGCTACCTGTAAGAGAGTGGTGCAGAAAAGAGTCTGTCAGGAAACAGGTATCAATATTTTCACTTTCCTTTATTCTGCTCTTGACCATCCTCGGTGGGATATGGATAACCATTCAAGGCCGGCTGAATTCGCTTAGACAGGAGCTTAATTCATTGACCGAGGCAAAGGCGCATCTTATCTATGTAAATAGGGCATTAGTCGAGGTGGAAAAGAAGCGACAGATCGTTAAAGAAAAGTTCAGCGCGATCGAGGCATTACAGAAAGACAGGACGAGGGATGTTGAGGCCTTGGACAAGATGGTTGGGTCGATACCCGTAGACAGGCTTTGGCTGACAAAGATATTTCTAAATGATCAGATAATGAAATTGAACGGCGTGGCAATGGACAATCAGACGGTAGCCCTTTTCATGAAACGTCTTGAGACCGTGCCGATGTTTTATGCGGTCAACCTTACAGATACAAAACGGGCTGATTATCAAGGCCATAAACTTATGGATTTTGAGATCCAATTAGGCGTCAAGACGGCAAGAGATATGCTTCAAAAGGACAAAGGCAGGAAAGAGGATAAGAAGGGAATATAAGTGAAAACAGGCAAGATAAAATTTGAGATACCTCAGAGGTTTCTGCAATTTGTTTTAAACCTGGAACTATGGCAAAAATTGGTGATCCTGGCAGGTTCCTGGGTGATTCCGATAGCGATTTTTTGGTTTTTCATCATCTCCGGTGACCTCCAGGAGTTGACGAGATTGTCAGAAGATATCCCCAGAT
>NZ_JBMFRG010000075.1:0-7500 GCF_049968175.1 Dissulfurimicrobium sp. | reverse complement strand
CAGTGACGACGGATGCAGCGCAACACAGCGGTTGGCGACCTTTTGCGACACCATCTTAATTCAACATTATTTAACTTAACGTTCAACATTGATTTGATCTTATGAACTTTACACACCTTCATCTTCACACCGAATACAGTCTCCTTGATGGGGCCATAAGACTCAAGGATCTGTTCCCGACCGCAAAAAAATGTGGTTATGAGGCCGTGGCCATGACAGACCATGGCAACATGTACGGCGCCTTGAATTTTTATGAACAGGCGATGAAACACGATATAAAGCCAATTCTTGGCTGTGAGATGTATGTAGCCCCCAAGGGGATAAATGACAAGGGCGCAAAGGGTGCAAAAGATGCAGGCTTTCATCTCGTGCTTCTTGCGCAGGACAACGACGGCTACAAAAACCTCTTGAGGCTCGTAAGCATTGCCCATCTCGAAGGATTTTATTACAAGCCTAGGGTAGATCTGGATTTGCTTAAGGAATACAATAAAGGGCTGATCGCCCTTTCGGCCTGCCTTCATGGAGAGGTGGCCTACAACATGCTTCACGGCGGGATTAATGAAGCAAGGAAAAAGGCACAAATATATGCAAGGATCTTTGATGGACGTTTTTATCTGGAACTCCAGGAAAACGGCATCCCTGAGCAAGCAGAGGTAAACAAAGGCCTTATGGATATCGGCAGGGAGCTGGGCCTCCCGATAGTCGCCACCAACGACTGCCATTATTTGAATGCAAAGGACGCCATGGCCCACGATGTGCTCTTATGCATCCAGACCAACAGGACAATAAACGACAAGGGCAGGATGCGCTTCTCAACCGATATGCTCTATTTTGCCCCGCCCGAGGAGATGGCCAGGCGTTTCAGCTATGCACCTGAGGCGCTCTCAATTACCAAAGAGATTGTCGAGAGATGCAATGTCACGCTCGAATCGGGAAGATATCACTTTCCGGTTTACCCGATCAAGGAAACTGAAAGTTATGACGGCCTGTTCGAGGCCAAGGCGAGGGAGGGTTTTGAAAAACGGGCTAAGGAGCTCGGGCTCGATGAAGAGACCCGAAGGCTTTATCTGGCGAGGCTCGAAGAGGAACTTGAGGTCATAAAAGACAAAGGCTTCGCCTCATATTTTCTCATAGTCGCCGACTTCATCAATTGGGCCAAGTCCAAAGGGATACCGGTAGGGCCTGGGCGCGGTTCAGCCGCAGGTTCACTGACGGCCTACTCGATGGGGATCACCGAGCTCGATCCGGTGCGCTACGGCCTCTATTTCGAGCGCTTTCTTAATGCCGAAAGGGCATCCCTGCCCGATATAGACGTGGATTTCTGCATGAACCGCAGGGATGAGGTCCTCGACTATGTAACCCAAAAATACGGTGGGGAGGGATATGTAGCCCAGATCATCACATTCGGCCAAATGAAGGCAAGGGCGGTCATAAGGGATGTAGGCCGCGGTCTTGGGATGCCATATCCGGTAGTAGACCGAATAGCAAAACTTGTTCCAGCCACGCTTAATATAACCCTCGACAAGGCCATCGAACAGGAGCCAAGGTTTAAGGAACTGGCTGAAAAAGACGAGCAGGTCGCGAAGCTCCTGGAAATAGCAAAGGCGCTTGAAGGTCTCCCGCGCCACGCCTCGACTCACGCTGCCGGCGTGGTCATATCGGACAGACCAATGGTTGAACATTTACCGCTCACAAAAGGTCAAAAGGGTGAGACGGTCACGCAATTCGACATGAAGTGTGTTGAAAAGGTAGGGCTCATCAAGTTTGACTTTTTGGGTCTCAAGACACTTACTGTAATAGACGATGCAATAAAGATCATCAAAAAGCACCTTGGGGTCGAGGTCGATATAAACAAGATACCTCTTGACGATACTGATACTTATGAACTCCTGTCTAGGGGTGACACGACCGGTGTTTTCCAGCTTGAAAGTCCGGGCATGAAGGATCTCATAAGAAAGATGCGGCCGTCAATATTCACCGATCTGATAGCCCTTGTAGCACTGTACAGGCCAGGTCCTCTCGAAAGCGGAATGGTAGACCAATTCGTAAAGGCGAAACACGGCGAAATAAAGGTTAAATACCTGCTGCCCGAATTGGAGCCAATCTTAAACGAGACATATGGCGTAATCGTATATCAGGAGCAGGTCATGAAGATCGCCCAGACGCTTGCCGGTTATAGCCTCGGTGAAGGCGATCTTCTGAGACGCGCTATGGGAAAGAAAAAGCCGGAAGAGATGGCTGCCCAGCGGGACCGCTTCATCTCAGGCGCCAAGGCCAAGGGTATACCAGGCGATAAGGCGGCGACCGTTTTCGATCTCATGGAAAAATTCGCAGGCTATGGTTTCAACAAGAGCCATTCCGCTGCCTATGCGTTGATCGCATATCAGACTGCCTGGCTCAAGACCCATTACAGGGCACCTTTCCTCGCCTCGCTCCTTTCAAACGAATTGGGTGACACGGATGGCGTAGTAAAGTACATCAGCGAATGCAAAACAAGCGGCGTAAAGGTGCTGCCGCCTGATATAAATCGGAGTGACGAGGGTTTTACCCTGGATGGCGACGCCATACGCTTCGGCCTGGCGGCAGTCAAAAATGTAGGGGTAGGTGCCATAGAGTCCATTATAAAAGAACGCGGACGTCGGCCATACGACGACTTTGAAGACTTCTGTTCAAGGGTAGATTTAAGAAAGGTGAACAAAAGGGTTATTGAGAGCCTGATAAAATGCGGTGCTTTTGATTCGCTGGGACATAAACGCTCTCAGCTGATGGAGGTCCTGGATCAGGCACTCGATCTCGGCCAGGCTGCAAAAAAGGCCCAAGACTGTGGCCAGAAATGCCTTTTTGATGGCGCTTTTGAGCAGGATGTCGGCAGGCCCAGGGTCGGATTCCTCAAGCTGCCAAATCTACCTGAGTGGCCTGAAAGCGAGCTTCTTTCAATGGAAAAGGAGGCCTTAGGTTTTCATATAAGCGGTCATCCACTTGACCCATATAGAGATAGCCTGCAAATGATGGGCGTGGTCTCTACAGAAGAGGTGGTTGGTTTCCCCGATGAAAGCAGGGTGGCCTTGGCAGGCATAATAAAGAGAAAGAAGGAAATCGTCACAAAAAAAGGGGAGCGCATGGCCTTTCTGCTGCTTGAAGACCTGCATGGCTCCATTGAGGTCGTATGCTTCCCTGAACTTTATACAAAGACGAGGGAGGCCTTGGCTGGAGACCAGCCAATTTGGGTGAAGGGGTCATGCCAAAGGGACGATGACGAGGCTGGATTGCTGAAGATTATAGCCGATGCAATAGAACCGCTTGAGGAGATCGGTAAAAAGAAGACCACAGGTCTTATAATAGAATTAAACGGTGGGAATACCGGCCTATGGGTCATTGAAGCACTCAAAGACATAATAACCAACCATCCCGGGGCCTGTCCGATCAAATTAGCCATAGCTATGCCAGGGAAAGGCAAGGTGACGCTGAAGTTGCCGGAAAGCCTTAATGTCGCCCTGGACAACGAATTTTCCGCTGCCGTAAATAACCTTGTAGGTTATAATGGACTCCAGCTGGAATACGGTCAGGTATAAGCAAAGGGGGAAATATGTCATTATTTGCACAGGCAGGCCGCAAAAATACAGCTGATTCGATTGAGAGGCTTAAGGAAGGAATAAGGGAATACGGTATAGGCCAGGTTGTGGTTGCCTCAACATATGGGGATACAGGCCTTGCCGCAGCCAGGGCACTCAATGGTTTCGGGACCAAGGTGGTGGTTGTAACCCACAACGTCGGGTTCAAAGATCCAGGCCAAATAGAGATGAGCAAGGAAATGAGGCGCGAGATAGAAGGGCTCGGTGCAACGGTCTATACCGGCACTATGGCATTCAGAAATATAGGTACGGCGATAAGGGAAAAACAGGGTTACTGCCAGCAGGATCTGATCGCCAACACCTTGAGACTGTTCGGTCAGGGGGTGAAGGTCTGCGTCGAGATAGTGCTTATGGCCTCTGACGCCGGACTGATAACCACTGAAGACTGCCTCGCTGTGGCCGGTACGGGCCGCGGCGCCGATACAGTCGCACTCATAAAGCCTGCGCCATCGAACAGACTCTTTGACCTCAAGATCCGTGCCATCCTGGTAAAACCCATGGATTGGTAAAGAAATTAATGACAAAAAACTCGATCAGGATAGTATGTCAAAACCGCAGGGCGCGGCATGAGTATCAGATAGACGATATATTTGAGGCCGGCATTATGTTGCTCGGTCCAGAGGTGAAGTCCCTGAGAGATGGAAGGGCCAACCTGGGCGATGGATATGCGGCCTTTCATGGGGGGGAACCTTGGCTATACAACGTACACATCTCACCGTATCCCAACGCCTCAGATGCGTTCCATATTGATCCCATCAGGCCTAGAAAGCTCCTGCTTCATAAGGCGGAAAATAGAAAATTAATTGGAAAGCTGGAGGAGCGCGGCTATACGCTCATTCCCCTCAAGATATATTTCAAAGACGGCAAGGCAAAGGTGGAATTGGGCCTTGCAAAGGGCAAAAGGCTATATGATAAGCGCGAGGCCGTAAAAAAGAGGGAGACCGAGCGCGAACTTAGGAGGCGGTACAATATAAGATAGTTACAAGGCGGCTGGCCAGCTGAATTTATTTTTGCGCGGGCATTGACACTTCCACATTAATCCATATATTCTAATTCAGAAATATATTATTATTTGAAAATTTTAAAGATCTGATGCCCATATAATTATTACAAAGGGGGCGAACCGGTCTCGACGGAGGTATGGAAACTTAAGTTGCGTGTCGAGGGGCTGCGACCTCGTTAAAATGCAGATAAAAAAATAAACGCCAACTCAGAATACGAGTACGCACTGGCTGCTTAGTTCAGCCAGCACCCATCCCAGTAGGCCTACAAGCTGGGTCTGGGTGACGGTTCAGTAGGCTGGCTTCTGGACGGCGCCTGTTTGCCCAGAGGTGAGATCTTTACAGGATAGCCTGGTTCCATCTTGCCAGAGAAGAAGGTATCGGGCGAAACCTTAAATCTCAGGCTACACACGTAGATACTTAAGTGGAATACTTTCGGACGCGGGTTCGATTCCCGCCGCCTCCACCATTTGAAAAAGACAACTCGTCTCTCGGAGGTCATTCTCTGAGGCGACAGGTTTTCTATTTTCCCTTGTTTTCAAAGGGTTTGCGCTCGTTTCACATCTTCCAGGACTCGCTGCTCACCCGTCGGATTCTTTCTCCTTCCCCGCCTTTCATTTCCTCTCTAGCCTGGTCGACCTCCAACCCTGGGAGGGCGACAACGGCTACGCTCTTGATACCAGCTGCCACTAACTGTAAATTACATAAGTTAGATTAGATAAAATGACATGAAACCTGCCTTGCGGCCAGAGAGGTGCGCTTGATGGAAGAAAAACCAGGTGATGTCCTGACCATCGAAGAGTTGTCTGCCTACCTGAAGATATCGAAGTCCACGCTCTACAAGCTCGTTCGGGAAGGCAAAGTCCCGTGCCAGAAGATTGGCCGCCATTGGCGCTTCCGGAAGGAAGCCATTGACCGCTGGCTGGAAGACCAGCCTGTCGTGCCGAGCGCTGTGCAGGTAGGAACGTACGGCGATACGACAAATCGGCAGGACAGCCGGTTTGGACGCGCCGAGGGCGTGCCCAAAGGGCGAGGGCCAGGGAAGGCCTGAGTCAAAGACGGAAGAAACGAGTAATGGCGGAGCCCTTGGCGGATCAGGTCCTGCGAAAGATTGGCGAGGTGTGCTCTCTCTATCACCGCCTGATCCTGATGGTGGGGCCGGCGGGAAGCGGGAAGACGTCCGCGTTGCAGGAGGTGTCGGCAAGGGCCTCTGCACCGCTCATCAACGTCAATCTCGAATTGTCTCGCCGGATGCTGGACCTGACCGAACGCCAACGGGCCCTGCAGGCTCCAAGGCTCTTAGGCGAAATCGTGGGTGAAGCCATGGGTGCCTTGCCTGCCGCTACGCTCGCGGCGCAGGCAGGGCTGGTTTTGCTCGACAACATCGAGATCCTTTTCGATGTCCACCTGAAGCAGGATCCTTTGCGTCTGCTTCAGGGATTGTCTCGGAACAAGATGGTCGTGGCCGCCTGGAACGGATCCATTGTGGGTGGTCACATGACCTATGCCGTCCCAGGCCACCCCGAATACCGCCGCTACCCGATTCGCGATTTGAGCATCGTCGACGCGTCCAGCGTCGAGCGTCACGCATCGTCAGGGAGATGGTCATGAGCAAGATCGAGTGCTTTGAGGACATCCAGGCCTGGCAGGAGGCCAGAATTTTGATCAAGGAGAGCTGCGCGATTTCTGGAAGTGGGCAATGGGCCAAGGACTATGCCCTTCGGGACCAAATTCGCCTGGCGTCAATCTCCGTTTTGACGAACTCTACGAACGATGCGCAAGGAGCCAGATACCTTGGCAGCTTCATCCGCTACCTGCGAAACAATGACGCACGGCGCATGACGTGCGACCCGGAGACACAACCATGAAATACAGAGACCTGATCCAATTCGAGCCTATCGAGTCCGTAGTCCAGCTACTGGACGCCGATGAGGCCGCTGCTGCCCGGCAGCTTGTCCAGACCTACGTCATCTCTGGAGAGATGGCTGAAAGGTTGATCAGCCTGGTCATTCCTCAGCTTCAGTTCGACCAGCCCATGGACAACAAGGGGCTGCTGGTCGTCGGCAACTACGGCACCGGTAAGTCGCACCTCATGTCCGTGATCTCCGCCCTGGCTGAAAATAGCGATCTTGCAACGCATCTGAACGACAAGAGCGTGGCCAGCGCCGCCGGCAAGATCAGCGGGCGCTTCAAGGTGGTCCGAACCGAGATCGGCGCGACCACCATGTCCCTGCGCGACATCCTCGTGGCCGAACTGGAGGAGCACCTGGCCGCAATGGGCGTGTCTTATTCCTTCCCGCCCGCGGATAAGGTGTCCAACAACAAGCGTTCCTTCGAAGAGATGATGACCGCCTTCCACCAAGTGCATCCCGACCACGGTCTGCTCCTGGTGGTGGACGAACTGCTCGACTACCTGCGCACCCGCAAGGACCAGGAACTCATCCTCGATCTCAACTTCCTGCGCGAGATCGGCGAGGTCTGCAAGGACCTGCGGTTCCGCTTTATCGCCGGTGTCCAAGAAGCCATTTTCGACAGCCCCCGCTTTGCCTTTGTCGCCGAGAGCCTCCGCCGGGTCCAGGCCCGCTTTGAGTCGGTCTTCATCGCCCGCCGGGACGTCAAGTTTGTCGTGGCCGAGCGGTTGCTGAAGAAGAGTGGCGAGCAGCTGGTCAGAATCCGCGAATACCTGAGCCCTTTTGCCCGCTACTACGGCCGCATGAGCGAACGGATGGACGAGTTTGTCCGTCTCTTCCCGGTACATCCCGACTACATAGATACTTTCGAGCGGATCTCGGTGGTGGAAAAGCGCGAGGTGCTGAAGACCCTGTCCCTGGCCGTCAGAAAGCGGCTCGAATGGACAATGCTACGCC
>NZ_JBMFRG010000074.1:0-7544 GCF_049968175.1 Dissulfurimicrobium sp. | reverse complement strand
CGCCTCAAGCGCCTCTGGTGACGAATTCACATGGAGATTGCTGAAGCTCCCGTCTTCATTTTGCCAGCGTTCATGCCAATAGATCGCCGCCTTGACCCTCGTATACCTGGTCTCAAACCCGCTTAAGGCCTCTTTTACAAAACCTGCCTTGTCAGCCGGCGGGAATTCACCCACCCCCCATTCTGCAACGATGACGGGCTTGATCGGATCAAGCCCACAGATCTCTTTGTAGGCATTATCCATCACATCGTAAAAAGAGGCCCAGTCCTGCCACTTAAACATCTTTCCATAGACGCTCAGGCCCAGCCAGTCTACATATTCCGGACCCGGGTAGTAATTTGCAATCCTATTCCATGCAGCCTGCGGGAGACCGTAATGATTTACATGAAACCCCCATAGGATGTTGTCTGCACCCCTGGCCCTTACCCTGTCGACCACATACCTATATGCCTTTTTGTATAATTCGGGTCCTTGATATAGGACAACCGAGCCCTTACGCCTTACGACCTTACCCCCACCATAGAAGTAACCTGACCATGGAAACCACGTGCCATTCATCTCCAGGCCCCATGAGACAAGAATGGGTTTACCATATCGCCGCGCCGCATCCGCCCACTTGTCGATATAGCCGTCCCACCTGCCTTTAAGAATGCTGCGCAAATTAAATCGATCTGGTCCACGGCTTTCTTGATACGGCCTGTCCCACGGCGACCAAAAAACAAGGGGGATTGCACCATATCGCGATATGATCTCTAGTTGTCTTTGAGGGAATGTCTGCTCCCCCCAAAAATTCCCAAAGGCCACCACAGCAAGGTGCCTGCCGATCATCTTTTCAAGATCTTCCAAAGCATCAAAGGTGACATGAGATTCCCCATCGCCGAAATCGACATATGCACCGGTATAAGCCCCTTTTTCAGGCATAATTAGCACCTGCGGGCCATTTTTTTTGACCTTTATGTCATTATTGGCGTGTCTGCAACCGACCATGAAAAAGAGAAAAATAGATGGAATCAAAAAAAATATAGTCATCTTTTTCATGTCCATGGCAGATTTCGTCATCATAAAATTACTTTGTTAGATCCTGCAGGAAACCGAAGCTGTGCGTTCCAGTTTGCCCCAATTCACCCAAACGCCCTTTATGGCCCTAGAAATGGCCTTTAATATTGCAAAACTCAAAACAGGTCTATAGATGAATCTCATCGGCAGCACAAGCCAGATCTGCCCAAGATCTTCCCTTTCTATAAGACAGGCAACCGCAGCCAGGGCGATATCCACCAATAAAAAGGCCAGGAAATAGAAATAGAGGATGCCGTTTGCATGGCCGAATATCAATGAAAAGAACAAGATGGCATCCACAACCGGCCCGACAGCGATCAACAAGATATTAAAAAACCAGATGCTTGGTAGACTGAAAAACCCTAGCGCCTTATACCGCGGATCAAACAACATATCTCTGTGTTTCCATAGACATTGCAGCGTGCCAAAGGCCCAGCGGAATCGTTGTTTGGCAAAGGCGCCGATCGTCAAGGGGACCTCTGTCCAGGCCAAGGCCGAAGGGGCGTAGCATATCTTGAAACCACTCTTATGGAGGCTCAAGGTCAGATCCGTATCCTCCGCCAGGGTGTCGGTGCTTATACCGCCAGCCTTAGCGATTGCAGTTTTTCTAAATGAACTTACGGCCCCCGGGACTACAGTGATGCAATTGAGTTCATGATAAGCACGCCTATCTAGATTGAATCCGCATGAATATTCCAGTGATTGCATCTTTGCGATGAGTGTATATGGATTCCCTACCCTGGCATGTCCGGAAACCGCACCTACATCATTCTTTCGCAAAGGCGCAACAAGGTGCCGAATGGCACCCTGCTCAAGCTGTGTATCGGCGTCAAGCATAATGATGATCTCGTTTGAGGCTGTGTCAAGCCCGGTCCTCAAGGCCGCAGCCTTGCCCAGATTTGGCTGGCATATAAGCCGTATACGCCCGTCTCTTTGCGACATCCTGGCCGCTATCTCAAATGTCCTATCGCTTGAACCATCGTCTACCACGACAACCTCGATTCCACCTGGATAGTCGGCGTTCAAAACGGCATTTAAGGTCTGTCCTATTACCTTTTCTTCGTTATATGCAGCTATCAAGACTGTTACGGCCGGACAAAAATCAAGAAGATCCGTCACCTTGTGATCACGTCTACGGTTTTTAACAGCGAAAAAAGCCACAATAAATGTCCTTAGTATGATCAAGACAGTCGTCGCTATCATAAAGGCCCAGAAAAAATTCTCAACGACATGGATCAATCTGAAACTGCCTCCGCTTAACATCATTGTCATAGGCTGCTGATCGGCGGGTACAGTGGGCATCAATTGATCCTGGGAGACGCCGAGCATCTCCGCAAGAGATACGATCTTATCCCCCCTTGCAGAAAGATAATCGATGATCTCCGGCAGCGCCTTGACGGTTTGGCTGCGATCTCCGCCCGCATCATGGAGCAGAATGATGTTTCCGCCTGAAATCCTACCCCTTTTTACGGCCTCGATCATTTTTTTTACACCCGGTCGCGACCAGTCTTCCGTGTCGATGTCCTCTGTAACCGTAATATATCCCAGCTTCTGCGCAAGCTTGACCGGCACGAGCTCGCCAGGGTCGTGTGGATTTGTATCAGCATTGTAAGGAGGTCTAAAAAGCACTGTTGAGTGACCCGTCAAGACCTCAAACAGACGCTGGGTTGCATTGAATTCAAGATAGGCCCGCTCGCTCGATACCTTTGCTATGTTTGGGTGGGTATAGGTATGTATGCCGACGGTATGTCCTTCTTCCAATACCCTTTTTACTATATCAGGATATCTCTCCATATTTGAACCGATCATGAAGAAAGTGGCCTTTACACCCTTTGCCTTCAAGATATCAAGTATCTTTGGAGTCCATTCAGGGTCAGGTCCGTCGTCAAATGTCATAGAAACACATTCTTTACAACCATTGCCCTGATGAACCACTGTAAGATAATTTGGAAACTTTTCATAACGTTCAATCACAAAACCACTTTTGTCCAGATAAACCCGACGCCTTCCATCCGAACGCACGTCATCTATAGTGATGAAGTTTCCCCTACCGAGGTTTGCTATCATATCGGCCTGTTTTATGGTCTCAAGTTGACCGAGCTGTTCAGGTGCAACCTTCGTCGCTATATGCAGGGCATCCCATATGCCGGGGTCTTCTGTGCCCAGCCTGTATACAGCAACTCCGCCTGCCCCATGGGATCTCGAGACATTAAGTTGGTTCAAAAAGGTTACGGCATCCAAGAACCAAACGGTGTGGGCAACCCCTGCGTCTTCATATGCAAAATGTGGATTATAGTAAGGTGCCCCGAATTCACAAGAATCAAGTCCGGAACGGCCGGCCATGCTCATGGCGTCTGCGAAACCTATCGATTCAGCCGTACCATCACCGTCAGCCCAGTCGTAACCATAGGCGCCGAGTGCAATCACCCACTGGGACGGCTCCCCATATTCATCGACTAAGGTATCGAGCCAGCCGTTGAACCACTCCCATGATGCAATCGGGCCGGGCATATCGTGTTCAGAATTCTCGTCGTAAAGCATGGCGACAAACCGGTCTATCTCCTGGGCAAGGGCGTCCAGATCAAATACGGCCAAATCCATCCCCATTGGTACGCATAGCCACAACTCCATATCGTCGTCATGAAGGGACGAGGCGACCCTGACAAGAAACGCAGTCATGGCGGTCTTATATGAAGGATCGACCTGTTCGAAGTCGATGACCACACCGCCGGCGCCCATCTCTTTTAATTGAGACTTTAGCCTTGCTACAAATTGATCCTGTCTTGAAACCGGTCCGTTGATGAGCCCCTCCACGGCCTCTGGAGACCAAGCGTCGCCTGAGAGATTGCTCAAAAGCGGCATAAGGACAATCTTGCGATCCCTTGCCAGATCAAGGACCTTTTGCTCCACTGAGACCTCTAGTCTGCCAAGGCCATCCTTAATAACCATCCAATCAGGACAAAGATGGGTAAGTTCACCGGCGTGCCTCTTTAGTGAATCAAAGCTATTCGGGTCCCAGCTCTCATAAAAACCGAGGCATATCTTTTTTGAAGCTGCAGCGCTGGATTCGTTTTTATTTTTAAAGGGCAACGACGCCCCATTTTGGAGCTCCATTGACAAAAAGCCGCCTATCCCGCCCTTGCCTTTGGCGAACATGAGCCATAGCGGCCTTGTAATATTTTGGCTGAGCCTATTTTCCTTGTTCCGAAACACGCGCAGGCGTTCTTTTAGTTGCTGAACCGCGGAGGGCAGCCTTAATTGGGAAGGGATAAACAAGGCCTGTACAAACAAAATCGACCAGACGAAAAAGATTACGCCGGCCAAAAACATAATCAATCTAAGCCTTGGCCAGCGCTTGCCGCGGGCATCCAAAAAAACAAAGGAATCTGTATGGATATCAGGCATATATCACCGATTAATCCGGTCTGTTTTTGGGGTATTTTTAAATTTGAATAAAATTGATATATTGATTTAATTCTTCGACTTCACAGACCACATTGCATTTCGACCGATATAATACATGATTCTCTTTTATTTCATAGAGACTTTTATAAAGATATCGGCTGGCGCCATATTGATACAGGCGCCCTTTACTTCTATAAAGACTTATTGTACAAATTAAATGACCATAAGATCGGCCTGACCCTTGGAGTCCGCGGAATCCAATCAAAATGGGGGGTATTGAAATGGTCGTAATAATCAGAGAGACAAGAAATAGCGTCCTCGGTGCCGCATTATTTCTTCTAGCATCCATTCTCTTTCAATTTATCCCGTTTCTTCTCTCCATACAGGTTGTATATGCAGAATTAAGCGGACCCGACACTGCAAATGAACCGCTTCAATCGCAAAACACCATAGAAGCAACACCAGCCAACCAGAACGCCCAGGTCAAGCCGCAGGCCAATATACAGTGCTCCGAACTCAAACAGAACCTCGACAAGGCCTCAAAAGAACTTCAGAGGCTGAAACAGAATCTTTCTGATATGGAACAGGAGAATACACGCCTTAAAAAAGAGTTGGAAAAGAGGCCGGTGGAGGAGATGCAGACACCGGCCCTAAACAAGACGCTCGATACCATGAAAAAGGAACTGGAAGGGCTGCAGACGCAATTGACTTCCATTCAAAACAAAAACGAAAATCCAAGAGACAATAACGGTATCAGGTGGTTTATGGCAGGTGGTGGCATATTCCTGATCGGAATGTTGACAGGTTTTGTCTTTGGCCGCATGAAGAGAAAAAGACCATCGCTTATCTAGGCAACTACTCAATGTCAAATCGGGCAACAACGCCCGTCTTCTATTCCTTTTGGCCGGAATAGAGCCTTAGATATCTCTCCATCACCCTATCCCATGTATGGTTTTCCCGAATATCCGCAACGGCGTTTATGATTATGCGCCTCTTAAACTCCCGTGAATTCCTGAAAACGTCAAGCGCCCTTTTTATGGCCTCTTTTAGAACCGCCGGGCTGTGCTCGATATAAGAGAAGCCATTGAATCCATCCCTCACTTTTACAAGACCTCCTGTAGCCCTGACTACAGGGATATTGCCCATAAGTTGGGCCATAAAATCTGTAAGACCGCATGGTTCATAACGTGAAGGTATCACAAAGAAATCACCTGCCGCATATATCAAATTAGCCAGTCTCTGGCTGTAACCTGTCAGCAACGCCATGCGCCCCTTAAGATCGGGACGCTCCGCAATCCTGACAAGTTGCGTTACAATTTCTTTTTTCCCATCACCCAGAATGACAGACTGAAAGGCATTGTCTTCACCGAATAGGGCGTCGATGGCATCGGCGAGGACATCAATCCCTTTTTGTTCAGAAAATCTGCTTATTGCCGTAACCAATGGCTGATCAGGACGATATTTCAGCCCGCCGTATAATTTCAGGCCGTCAAGCTCTCTTTTTTGTATAAGTTCGCATAAGAACCTTTTACATTCAATCTTTCCACGTAGTTCGCCCTGTGCAGGATTAAATGCGGCTGGGAGACCGAGCCTTTCAGGCCGTGAAGGATCAAAATCATCAGGGTTTATACCGTTCGTGATCCCTACAAGCCTAATCCCCCTGTCCATAAGGGCATGCCCCAACCAGCCTGTCATGGCGTCCAGCTCCGTCTCTCTGAGCTCTCTTGCATAATTCTCACTTACCGTGTTTATGACCCCGCATGCCGCCCCGGCCAAAAAGGGATCGAAGCTTCCGTTCAACAGGGAGGAATAGATTACCCGCCAAGGTAGACCTGTATTGGCCTTTGCGAACGGTAGATCAGCTACATCTTGATGATAACCGATCCCTGCGTTGTGAATAGTGACAAGCGCTCTCGAGCTGCGAAAATAGTGCCTAAATCCCTCGATCTCCTTCATCAGCACCGGCGTCAAGGCTGCATGGCCGTCATGACAGTGGAATACATCCGGTCTAAGACCCATGGAGATGGCTAGTGCAAGGACCGCCTTCTGATGCAGCACGTTCATAGCAAAGTAATCATAATGCCCCTCGCCCATCTTGTGAGACGGATCCCGCCTTTCTTCTTCTTCTGTATAGGTATAAACACCAAGTTTTTCATGGAAACGCCCAGACTCGACAAGTATTATGTCAACGCCGTTTATCTCCCCCTTAAAAAAGCCAATCCTCTCGCGCCTTTCTTCATGAGCATAATTCATATCTATTTCAAGCTCAGGACCGAACGACTCAAATCCAATCTTACCCGGCTCAATAAAACCGTAACAAGGGACAACCGCTGTTACATCGTGCCCCGCCCTTACCAAGGCCTCCGATAGCTCGCGCACCACGTCTTTTATCCCGCCGGCGCCTGCGACGCCACTGTATTCCCTTGCAACCATCCAGATATTCATAACACTCCTCCTGAATCTCATATCTTACATCTTGTCAAGAACCGACCGATGATACTATAACTTACTAAATTTAAAAAACGGGTGAAAATCTTGTACGGCAGACCAGTATTAAACAATATCCTCGAGGCGATAGGCAATACCCCGCTTATACCAATCAAAAGACTGAACCCTAACAAAAATGTGACAATCCTCGCCAAGATGGAATCCTTTAATCCAGGAGGCTCCATCAAGGACCGCATAGCCCTCTCAATGGTCAGCCGAGCTGAAAAAAGGGGCGAGCTAACCAAGGACAAAATCGTGATTGAAGCAAGCAGTGGAAACACTGGCATAGGCCTTGCAATGGTCTGTGCCGTCAAGGGCTACCGTTGCCTAATTGCCATGAGTGAAGGAGCAAGCATAGAGCGACGCAAGATCATGCAGGCATACGGGGCCGAAATACTCCTGACCCCAGCCAAATTAAGCACCGACGGGGCTATAGAGGCGATCTATAAGCTCATTAGGGATGAGCCTGACCGCTATTTCTGTACAGACCAGTTTAACAATCCCGACAATTGGCTTGCCCATTATGAAGGCACTGCGCCTGAGATATGGCGCGACACGAATGGAAAGGTCAACATGATCATCGCTACAATGGGCAC
>NZ_JBMFRG010000073.1:0-7858 GCF_049968175.1 Dissulfurimicrobium sp. | reverse complement strand
GTCCGTCGCAGACGCGCTGCTGTGATCGGGTCTGACAGCATGGCTGCATCCACTGGGAAAGCCCGGGAAGGATGGGGCCGAGCAAGAGGTGCTGTCACCAGGGGGCATGCCCCGGCCCGTAAGCCAGAAGACGCCCTGCCTGTGTTTGCCTGTTGAGGACCTCGCGCCTGGGTCCAGGAGGATAACTGATGATATGCCGCCACAGCCTTTTTTCAGGTCGATCATGGCCTGTGCTGCGTCTTGTTCTCTCCTGTTCCCTCCGCGATTTTCCTCTTCATGATCTAACAAAAAAGCATCGCCAGGCAGTTACGTTGATGTTTTAGTAGCACGTTTTTTAAAAATGTGCTAAAAAAGGAGGTAGTTATGCTGACACATAACCTGGGGTTTCCGAGAATAGGACGCAACAGGGAACTGAAATGGGCCCTTGAGGGGTTCTGGCAGGGCCGGATCTCGAAGAGACAGCTTCTGGATACCGCCAGAGAAATCCGGCTTGAGAACTGGCGAATACAGAAAGATGCAGGCATTGACCTGGTGCCGGTCGGAGATTTTTCCCTTTACGACCACATCCTGGACATGACAGCGACACTTGGTGCGGTTCCGGAACGGTTCGGATTTGAAGGCAACGAGGTTGATCTGGATACCTACTTCCGCATGGCCCGGGCAGAGGACGAATCTGGTCCTGCTGCCATGGAGATGACCAAGTGGTTTGACACCAACTACCACTACATTGTCCCTGAATTTTGGCCGGGGCAGGTCTTCCGTCTTTCGTCCTCCCGGCTGTTCCGGCAGGTGCAGGAGGCCCGCCAGTCGGGGGTGCAGCCAAAACCGGTACTCCCCGGACCCTTTACCTATATTTACCTTGGCAAGGGCATGGAACCGGGTTTTGACCGCTGGGAGCACCTGGATGAGATTGTCGGGGCATACTGCAAAGTTCTGGCAGGGCTTGGCAAGGAGTGCCAATATATCCAGATGGACGAGCCGATACTTGTCCTTGATCTTGACCGGAAGATGCTTGAACGGATGATCAACGCCTACGACCGCCTGGCAAAGGCGGCAGGTAACGCCAAGATCATGATCGCCACCTATTTCGGGGAGATCGCACATCCGGCTACAGCGCTTAAGATCCCGGTCGCTGCCTTCCACCTTGATCTTGCCCAGTCCCCGGGCCAGCTCGGCGCGGTGTTGGAAAACCTGCCGGACCACACGGCCCTCTCCATGGGCGTGGTGAATGGCCGCAACATCTGGCGGGTGGACATGGACTGGGCCATCGACTTGGTGTGCCAGGCTGGCAAGGTCCTGGGCCAAGACAGGATCATGGTCGCCCCCTCCTGCTCGCTCCTGCATGTGCCGATGGATATTGCCGGAGAAAATGGTCTTGATCCTGAAATCAGAACCTGGTTGGCCTTTGCCAGGGAAAAATGTTTTGAGGTCGCGGCCATTGCTGATGCGGCTTCCGGCGGGCAGCCTGACGCTCTCATCGAAAACCGGAAAATCCTGGCGGCCCGCAGGGCATGCACGCGCAGGATGGATCCCGGTGTCAGGGACAGGCTGGCATCAATCTCCGAGCAGATGTTTACGCGTAGCTCCCCTTTCCCTGAGCGGAAAAAGGCGCAGTCCGCGCTTCTCGACCTGCCTATCCTGCCGACTACAACCATTGGTTCGTTCCCGCAGACAGGGGAAATCAGGGCCATACGCAAGAGATACCGCCAAGGTGAGGCAGATCGCGAAGAATATGTCCAAAGCATGAAAGAATACATTGAATTCGCCGTGCAGCAGCAGGAGAAGGCGGGGCTTGATGTACTGGTGCACGGCGAGCCAGAACGAAACGATATGGTGGAGTATTTCGCGACAAAGCTTGACGGGTTCTGTCTTACGGAAAATGGCTGGGTGCAGAGCTATGGTTCCCGTTGCGTGAAACCCCCGATTATCTATGGTGATGTCTCCCGGCCGCATCCCATGACCATTTTGTGGTCAACCTTTGCCCAGTCCCTTACGAAAAAACCCATGAAGGCAATGCTCACCGGGCCGGTGACCATCCTGCGCTGGAGCTTTGTCAGGGATGATCAGCCGCAGCGGGATACCTGCTTCCAACTGGCCCTTGCCATCCGGGATGAGGTACAGGACCTGGAACAGGCCGGCATGAAAATCATCCAGATCGACGAACCCGCGCTCAGGGAAGGACTGCCTCTCAGACAGAGAGACCGGCAGCAATACCTTGACTGGGCCGTGGCCGCCTTCCGGCTTGCTACCAGCGGGGTCAGGGACCAAACCCAGATTCACACCCACATGTGCTACTGCGAGTTCAACGATATCATGGACGCCATCGCCAGGATGGATGCCGATGTCATCAGCATGGAGGCAAGCCGCAGCAGGATGACGCTGCTTGATACCTTCCGTGACTTCCACTATCCAAACGATATAGGTCCGGGCATAATCGACGTCCACAGTCCGAGGGTGCCGGCCATTGACGAACTGACCGACCTCCTACGCCTTGCCCTGGAGGGTATTCCCCCGGAAAAGCTCTGGGTAAACCCTGACTGCGGCCTGAAAACCAGGACCTGGCCCGAGGTGGAGGCCATGCTCAGGAACATGGTAGCTGCGGCCAGACAATTGAGAAACGAGCTGGGGAGCCGGAAAAGGTGAGTTTGCTCTCCAATCCTCAAAAAACCAGCGAAGATGCCTTTTCGGTCGGGCCCTCCATGAGACTGCTGGTCGTCGGACCGGGAAGGCAGTGTGCAACCCTGCTTGAGACCCTTTCAAATATCCAGGGCTGCATGCTTGTTGGCCTTCTGGATATTGACGCCGACCCGTCAAGCCTTGAACTGGCCAGGAGGCTTGATATTTCCCTCTGGAACGAATGCGCTCAGCTCAGGCGCTTACCACCGCCCGACATCGTACTCTTTGTTGATCAGGGACAGAAAGACTGCCTTGCCACATTTGGCTCTGAAGGGACGACCATCCTGCATGGCACCGCTGTCCGGCTGGTCCAGCTTCTTGTCAGGGAGTGCCAGCGTATCTGGGATTTTGAAACAAAATACAAGGTCACCAAGAGGGAGTATGATCTCTATATCCAGCAGGGAGGGCCTATTATCGGCAAGTCACGGCAGATCGAAATGGTCAGGGAGATGATCGCCCAGGTGGCGCCGACGCCCACCACCGTGCTGCTGCTCGGAGAGACCGGCACCGGCAAGGACCTGGTGGCCAGGAGTATCCACCAGGCCAGTCATCTGCGGGACCAGCCGTTCATCACAGTAAACTGCACCGCCCTCACCTCCACCCTGATTGAAAGCGAGCTCTTTGGCTATGTGAAAGGCGCCTTTACCGGCGCTGAAAAAGACTGCAAGGGGTTGTTGGAAGAGGCCCACAACGGGACCGTCTTTCTGGATGAGATCGGCGACATGAAGATGGAACTGCAGGCCAAGATGCTCCGGTTTCTGCAGACAGGAGAGATCAGGCCGGTCGGCTCGTCGCTCACAAAGAGGGTAAAAGTGCGCGTGATTGCCGCCACCAACAGGAACCTGGAAGAGGCCATCAAGCAGGGCGATTTCCGGCAGGATCTCTTTTACCGGCTCAATACCTTCACCATCGTCCTCCCCAGCCTCCGCCACAGGACCGAGGACATCCCCTACCTCGCCTACCAATTCCTCACCAAGGCGGAACACAGGCTCAACAAAAAGATTAATGGGATCTCGGATGAGGCCCTGGAAGTGCTCATGAGTTATGACTGGCCGGGCAATGTGCGGGAGCTTGAAAACGTTATCGAACGGGCGGTTATTGTCTGTACAGACGGGATTATCAACCCCGGACACCTGGCGATTCCCATCCCCCAGTCCATGAAAAACCATCCGCCGGCTGGGGCGAAGGAAAACTTCCAAAATTAAAGACATCGCGCGACCGGTTCCTTGCCGATTACGAAAGGCAGGAGATACTCCATTACCTGAAAAAGGCAGAGGGAAACGTAAGCCAGGCCTCAAGACTCTCAGGTATCCCGAGGCGCACCTTGTACCGCCTCATAAAAAAGCACGGGATCACACGTCCTGTGCCAGATCAGACACGTTGAGACCTCCGCCCTTCCTGCCGGATGTGCCGGAGAAGGCACAGACAAACCCCGCCGTTCTGCCGGCCCGTCTGCTAATTGCACCAATAATATATTGAAATCATAGTCTTTTTATAACAAGCCCGCTTGCAGTAGTCCTGTGGCACGGTAGTTGTATTTCTAACTTGACCAGCACGGCTGCAAACACCTTGGCAGTAATCAGCCCCGACGAATGATGAATATCACCACGGACACAGGGCTTCATCCAAGGAAATTTTCTACAACCCGTTACATGGAGGTCCCATACATGAAGGAAACACCGCAACATAATCTTGGCATTGACCTGGGGCGGGTTACAGAGGCCGCGGCCCTGACAGCTGCCCGCTGGATGGGAAAAGGCGACAAGGAAAAGGGCGACAAGGCCGCGGTAGACGCCATGCGGATCAGCTTTGACTCCGTGGATATCCGTGGGGTGGTGGTCATTGGCGAAGGAGAGAAGGACAAGGCGCCCATGCTCTTCAATGGTGAGCAGGTAGGCTCCGGCCGGGGGCCGGAAATGGACGTGGCCGTGGACCCGGTGGAGGGGACGAGGCTGCTTGCCTATGGCCGTCCCAATGCCATCTCGGTGGTGGCCGCGGCCCCCAGGGGCAGCATGTATGACCCAGGGCCGGCCTTTTACATGAAAAAGCTGGTCGCCCCGGCCGAGGCCAGGGGAAAACTGGACATCAAGGCCCCTGTGGCCGACAACCTGAAAAGGGTGGCACAGGCCCTTGGCAAGGATGTTGATGACCTTGTGGTGTTTGTCCTGGACAAGGAGCGGCACAGGAAGCTTGTCCAGGAGATCAGGGCTGCGGGGGCCCGTATCCAGCTCCACACCGACGGCGACGTGGCCGGGGCGCTCATGGCCGTGATGCCGGGCACCGGCGTTGACCTGATGATGGGCACTGGCGGGACCCCCGAGGGGGTGCTTGCTGCCACGGCCATCAGGATCATGGGGGGAGAGATGCAGGGCATGCTTGATCCCCAGTCGGATGCGGAGAAAAAGGCGGTACTGTCGGCCGGATACCGGCTTGAACAGGTATTGACTACCGAGGAACTCATCAGGGGCGATGACGTGTTCTTTGCCGCCACAGGGATCACCGGCGGCAGCTTTCTCAGGGGGGTGGAATTTACCGGCAAGGGCGCCAGGACGTTTTCCATGGTCATGAGGGGACTCACTGGCACCATCCGGTACATAGAGGCCCATCACAACCTTGAGACGCTCATGCGAATAAGCGCCATTAAATATGACTGAGATTCCAGAAGGATGGGGTTTCTAAACAATTATTTTCAACTCAAAAAAAGGAGAAAAACATGGGCACAATCACAGCGGAAAAAGGCGTAAAACCATACGCGGACGCCTACTACAAGCCGGATATGGAGCCAGGCGACGACTATATTCTGGTCGCCTTCAAGATAAGGCCCAGGAAGGACGTGGATATCATCGAGGCTGCATCGGCCGCATGCGCAGAGTCTTCCACCGGCACCTGGACCGAGATAGATCGAGAGATCTCCGGACGGCTGCCAAGTTATGTGTACCGGGTGGAGGGGGATATGGCCTATGTGGCCTATCATCCGGACCTGGTAGAAAAGGGCAGTCTCTCCAATATCTTGAGCAGCCTGGCCGGCAATATCTTCGGCATGAAGGCGGTTGACGGTATCCGCATCGAGGACATGCGTTTTCCCAAAGAGATCGTCAAGTCCTTTCCCGGCCCGGTCCAGGGCATTCAGGGTGTACGGGAACTCCTCGGCGTCTATGACCGGCCGCTGACCGGCTCCACCATCAAACCTAAGTTGGGACTTACCGCCAAGGAACACGCAAAACGATGCTACGAAACCCTCAGAGGCGGCCTTGACACCGTCAAGGACGATGAAAACCTGGGCAGCCAGGGTTTCAATCCCTTTGATGACCGGGTGAGATACACCCTTGAGATGGTCCGGAAAGCCGAGGCCGAGACCGGGGAAAGGAAGGGGTACTGGTGCAACGTGACCGCCGGCGACACGGAAGAGATGCTGCGCCGGGCGGCCCTGGTCAAAGAACATGGCGGCCGGTTCGTGATGATTGACTTTGTGGTGGCGGGTTTCACTGCAGTAGCCTCCCTGCGAAAGGAAATTGAGCGGATGGGAGGACTCGCCCTGCACGGCCACCGGGCCATGCACGCCGCCTATGACCGGGTTCCATACCATGGCGTGGATTACAGGGTGATCTCCAAGTGGGCCAGGATGATAGGACTGGATCACATCCACATGGGGACCGGGGTTGGCAAGCTCGAGGGCACCAGGACCGAGCTTGCAGAACGGCTTGAGATCCTCAGAGAACGGAACAGCAAGGTGGTGAACGGCATGCGGTTCATGCAGCCCTGGGAAGACCTGAAACCCGTATTTCCAGTGGCGTCAGGGGGGCTTCATCCAGGGCATGTGCCAATACTTTTTGACATCTTCGGCAAGGACGCCATCTGGGCCTTTGGCGGTGGCGTCCACGGACATCCACGCGGAAGCCAGGCTGGGGCCGCCGCTGTCCGTGAAGCTGTTGAAGGGGTCGTGGCCGGCAAGTCGTTGGATCAGATCGCGCGACAGAGCCGGGAACTCAGAGAGGCCCTTGCGATCTGGGCTGAAGTGAAATTTTAACCACAGGGAACCTGCTGCAAAACGAGAAGTTCGGCCTCAGGCAAGGCGCGAGGAAGGTGAAAAGGCGGGGCATACTCCCTGTATGTGAGCATTTTCCGCCGACGAGTAACGCAGCATCAAGCCGAAATCCGAAGTTGTGCAGTAGGTTTACAGGATGAGGAAGATCATGGGAAACAATCGCCCAATACTGTTGGGGGTAGTCGGAGACAGCGGCACCGGCAAAACCACCTTTACCAAGGGAATTGAAGACACACTCGGGCCGGACCGGGTAACCGTTATCTGCATAGACGACTATCACAGATACAACAGGGTCCAGCGCAAGGAAAAGGGGATATCGGCCCTGCACCCGGAGTGCAACTATATCGACATCATGGAACAGCACCTGTACTGTCTGCGCCGGGGAGAGCCGATACTGAAGCCGGTTTACAATCATTCCACGGGGTGTTTCGATCCTCCCGAGTATATCAAACCAAAGGAGTTTGTCATCATTGAGGGGTTGCTCGGTTTTTATACCCGGAGGATGCGGGATGTCTTTGACGTGAAGTTGTACCTGGACCCCGAGGAGGGCCTGCGGGTGGACTGGAAGATAGCCCGGGACACCCAGAAACGAGGATATACCCGGGACGATGTGATCGAATCCTTGAAAAGACGGGAGGAGGTTTCAAAAAGATACATTCGTCCACAACGGGTGTACGCGGACATTGTGGTTTCTTTTTACCGTCCCAAGGGACTTGAAAAAGAGACCGGCAGCGGGCTCAACGTGCAGTTGATCCTGCGTCCAACCATCAGGCATCCTGATTTATCCCGGTTTATTGATTCAGGACTCATCCAGGAGCCATGCTGCATATCCGCAACCCTTGGCAGGGATGACGGTCTGCCGGTGGATATTATTAACATAACCCAGGATATTGCCCATAAAACCACTAGACGGGTCATGAAAATTGTCTGGGATCACCTACCCGGCATTGCCATGCCGAAAACCTATATTGGCAAATACCACGATGGGAATGAGGTCAAGATCAGCAATCCCCTGGCCATTGCGCAGCTCATTGCCAGTTATCACCTGATGAATATGAAACTTGAAGAACGGTAACTTCACAGGAGGACAGTCATGATAAGCATTGAGAATGAAAGGCGCCCAATAAAACTTGGTAT
>NZ_JBMFRG010000072.1:0-7945 GCF_049968175.1 Dissulfurimicrobium sp. | reverse complement strand
TCCGTGAAGGGGGCCGTACCGTAGGCGCAGGTGTGGTGAGTAAGATTATAGAATAATTAGGCGAGGAATCGAGGGATGATCCCAACGGGCAAGATAAGAATCCGTCTTAAGGCTTATGATCATAAGCAGCTGGATAAATCGGTAGGAGAGATAGTTGATACCGCAAAAAGGACGGGTGCGCGTATAGCCGGTCCCATACCGCTCCCTACGTCGATAGGACGTTATACCGTTTTGCGTTCGCCCCATATAGATAAAAAGTCCAGAGAGCAGTTTGAATTGAGGACACACAAGAGGCTTGTAGATATCTTGGATCCGACGCAGCAGACGATAGATGCCCTTATGCAGTTGGAGCTTTCAGCCGGCGTCGATGTAGAAATAAAACTTTAATAATTGTTATTGTATAAATTTTAGCTGTAGAGGGTACTTAGATGTTAGGATTAAAGGGCCTGATGGGCCGTAAGATTGGAATGACCAAGACCTTTTTGAGCACGGGGCAGTCGATTGCCGTTACGATTTTGGAGGTTGGTCCTTGCGCTGTGCTCCAGAAAAAGACACGGGATGTTGACGGCTATGACGCCCTGCAAATAGGTTTCCGCGCCAAACCTCTAGGAAGACTCAACATGCCTGAACTTGGAAAGATCAAAAAGATTGGGCTTGATCACGGGTTTTATCATATATCCGAATGTCAAGTTGATGATATCGACGCATTCGAGTTGGGCCAGATATTGACCTTAAAAGATCTTGACCTACGCCAATTGGTTGATATCGTCGGGGTCAGCAAGGGCCGTGGATTTGCCGGTACAGTAAAGAGACATGGTTTCAGCAGAGGCCCTATGGCCCATGGATCAAAACACCATCGGGAGATGGGATCGGTGGGGCAGAGTGCATTTCCTTCACGCGTTATTAAAGGCAAGCGTATGCCTGGGCGTATGGGCGGCAAAAGGGTGACTGTAAAAAATTCAATGGTGGTTGATATGCGGCCTGAAGAAAACCTTCTTCTGGTCAAGGGGAGTGTGCCGGGGGCGACAAACCAGCTTGTCTATATAAAATGTAAATAGAGGAGACAAAGTAAGATGGCAACCCTGGCGGTTTATGATTCACAAAGGCAAAAGATATCCGATATAGAGGTAAGTGACCAGATATTTAATATCACGCCGAAAGAGGGCGTGCTGCACGAGGTCGTCAAATGGCAACTGGCTAAAAGACGGTCAGGCAATGCAAGTACAAAGGAACGGAGCGAGGTCAGCGGGGGCGGTAAGAAACCATGGCGTCAAAAGGGTACGGGTCGTGCACGGGCAGGCAGTAATACATCCCCTCTCTGGAGGAGAGGCGGTGCAGTCTTCGGACCTAAACCGAGGAGTTATTTTTACAACATCCCTAAGAAGCTTCGAAGACTTGCTTTGAGGATGGCGCTCAGCGCCAAGCGTCTCGAAGATAATTTGTACGTGGTGCGCGATTTCGGGCTGGAGCGGATTAAAACAAAGGATTTCAGTGGATTTTTAAAGCGGTTTGATGTAAATAAGGCGATCATTGTGATCGATGGTGAAGATAGGATGCTGGAGTTGTCAGCAAGGAATATACCCAATATCAAGATCCTTTCACAGGAGGCCCTTAATGTCTTTGACCTCCTCAAATACAGGCATCTGATATTGAAAGAGTCAGCTGTTGGATTGATAGAGGAGAGACTGCAACCATGAGGGACCTTTATTCGGTGATACATTCACCTCTTTTAACCGAGAAGGCCACGTTCCAGAAAGAACTGGGTAATCAGGTGGTTTTCAGGGTAGATAGGTGTGCCAATAAGATAGAGATAAAAAGGGCCGTAGAGCAGCTTTTCAAGGTAAAGGTTCAAGATGTCCAGACAGCTGTTATAAAAGGCAAGACAAAAAGGGTTGGACGATTTCACGGAAGGCGTGCCGATACCAAAAAGGCTGTAGTAAGACTTAGGCCCGGCGATACTATAGATTTCTTTTCTGAGGTTTAAGATGGCTATCAAAAAGTATAAACCTACATCCTCGGGCAGACGTTTCATGACCGTTTTGAAGGATGAAACCTTGACAGACAAGGCCCCCGAGAGGTGTCTGATCGAGCCGCTGAAGAAGAGCGGGGGTAGGAACAATTACGGCAGGGTTACTGCAAGACATAGAGGCGGCGGCCATAAAAGATACTATAGGATAGTAGATTTTAAGAGGGATAAGATGTCAGTTCCGGCAAGGGTTGCGGCGATCGAATATGATCCCAACAGGTCCGCCAATATTGCATTGTTGCACTATGCCGATGGCGAAAAAAGATATATCTTGGCGCCGCTTGGTCTAAACAAGGGCGATATGGTCATTTCAGATGCGTCGGCCGATGTGAGACCCGGCAATTGTATGCAACTAAAAAATATACCATTGGGTACATTGGTGCATAACATTGAAATGAGGCCCAATAAAGGCGGGCAGATTGTAAGAAGTGCGGGTACGGCTGCGCAGGTGATGGCTAAAGAAGGGAATCGTGTTCAATTGAGACTTCCAAGCGGCGAGGTCAGGGTCTTTTTGGGTTCCTGTATGGCGACGATCGGTCAGGTTGGGAATCTCGACCACGAGAATATTTCTCTTGGCAAGGCCGGTAGGAGCCGTTGGCTTGGAATAAGGCCAAGTGTAAGGGGTGTAGCAATGAACCCTGTGGATCATCCGATGGGCGGCGGTGAAGGCAAGTCATCAGGTGGAAGACATCCTTGCAGTCCATGGGGTTGGCCTACAAAGGGTTATAAAACCAGGAAAAAGAAACCAAGTGATGTATTTATTATAAAACCTAGAAAGAAATAATCCATTTAAGAGGTATTAAGGTGCCAAGGTCAGTAAAGAAAGGTCCGTTTATAGATGAACACCTGATGAAAAAGGTTCAGGCTGCGCTGGAGACCAACGATAG
The DNA here is from genome assembly GCF_049968175.1 of Dissulfurimicrobium sp. NCBI lineage: Bacteria > Deltaproteobacteria > Dissulfurimicrobium > Dissulfurimicrobium sp. The sequence continues at coordinate 5,032 of NZ_JBMFRG010000072.1, read as the reverse complement.
GCGTGTCATAAAGACCTGGTCGCGGAGGTCCATGATAGTTCCGCAGATGGTTGGCATGACTTTTGCTGTTCATAACGGCCGGAAATTTATACCTGTATTTGTCACGGAAAATATGGTCGGCCACAAACTAGGGGAGTTTTCACCTACAAGGACATATCATGGCCATTCTGCAGACAAAAAGACCAAGGTTCGTAAATAAGAAAAAGGCGGGGTAAATAGATGGAAGCAAGGGCAGTGGCTAAATATATCAGGGTCTCGCCGCAAAAGGCCAGATTGGTGGCGGATTTGGTGAGGAACAAGAAGGCCGGTGAAGCGATGCAGATTTTGGGTGTATTGCCTCAGAAATCGGCGAGATTTTTAAAAAAGGTGTTGGAATCAGCGATAGCAAATGCGGATCAGAATCCTAATATAGATGTTGATACGCTATATATAAAAAAACTTTTAATCGACAATGGTCCACAGTTAAAAAGGATACGTCCAAGGGCTCAGGGCAGGGCGTTTGGTATATTGCATAGGCTTGCTCATATAACCGTTGTTTTGGATGAGGCTTGATTAGGGAGAGGAGGCAGTTTTGGGGCAAAAAGTTAATCCGGTAGGTCTTAGATTGAAAATAACAAGGACGTGGGATTCTAGGTGGTATGCAGGGAAGGATTATCCGGCGCTTGTTATAGAGGATCAAAGATTAAGAGATTACATAAAAAATAGACTTTATCACGCTGGTATATCAAGAATAGAGATAGAACGTGCAGCGCAGCGATTGAGATTGCGCATAAATTGCGCCAGGCCGGGGATAGTTATAGGTAAAAAGGGCGCAGAGATAGAGATGCTGAAAAAAGATATCGAAAAGATGATTAGCCGGCCTGTTATGATTGATATAATAGAAGTCCGCAGACCAGAAATTGATGCACAACTTGTGGCTGAAAATGTAGCCGGGCAGCTGCTCCATAGGGTTTCGTTCCGCAGGGCAATGAAAAAGGCGGTGAATATGGCCTTGAAGTTCGGCGCCCAGGGGATCAGGATTGCTTGCTCGGGGCGTCTGGGGGGAGCGGAGATGTCAAGGCGTGAGTGGTATCTCGAAGGGCGCGTCCCTTTGCATACATTGAGGGCAGACATTGATTATGGACTTGCCGAGGCAAAGACTACATATGGAGTTATAGGTGTAAAGGTCTGGATCTTTAAAGGTGAGATACTGCCCGAAAAAGAATCCCAGATCCTCCCTATAGCCGTTTAAGAGGTTGATATGCTTAGTCCCAAGAAGACAAAATACAGAAAGCAACAGAAGGGTAGGATAGGAGGGGTTGCGTACAAAGGTTCAACCCTGGCCTTTGGAGATTTTGGGCTTAAGGCTACGAAGAGCGGCCGCATCACCGCCCAGCAGATCGAGGCTGCACGTATTGCCATCAATCGTTTCGTTCGAAGGAGGGGCAAGGTCTGGATAAGGGTTTTCCCTGATAAGCCGGTAAGTAAAAAACCAGCGGAGACAAGAATGGGTAGCGGTAAGGGTCCTGTAGAGATGTGGATTGCGCCTGTGCGTGCAGGCCGTATTTTGTATGAAATGGAGGGTGTTGATGAGGCCTCGGCAAGGGAGGCCTTTCGTTTGGCCGCACATAAATTGTCAATTCCAACCAAGTTTGTATCCAGGAGTGAAGTGATATGATCCCGGCTAAGGAATTGAGGATGCTGACAGTTGAAGAGCTCATTAAAAAAGAAAGCGACTTAAGGCATGAACTTTTTAATTTAAGATTTCAACATGGGACTCATCAACTTGAAAATATAATGCGCATAAGATCGGTTAGACGTGATATTGCCAGGATACAAACTATTATAAATGAATTACGATCTTGATAAAATAAGTTGGAGATCTTGATGGAGAGTGTAAAGAAGCAGAAAAAAACATTTGTTGGGATTGTTGCCAGCAATAAAATGGATAAAACAGTAGTTATTATTGTTAACCGTCGTTTTAAACATCCAATATATGGTAAGTACATTCAGCACCGTAAAAAATATATGGCACATGATCCACATAATAGTTGTAATATAGGTGATAAAATATTAATAGAAGAAAGTAAACCGATTAGCAGACGAAAGCGGTGGATAGTAAGAGAGATTTTGGAAAAAGCTGTCTAAGAAATGGGAGGGATCATTTATGATCCAACAAGAAACTACATTAAGAGTTGCAGATAATTCAGGGGCCAAAGTAGTTAGTTGTATCAGAGTACTGGGTGGAACAAAGCGTAGATATGCAAGTATTGGTGATTTAATAGTTGTAGCAGTTAAAGAAGCACTGCCTGATTCCAAAGTAAAAAAGGGTGATGTTGCAAAAGCTGTTATTGTCCGTACTAAAAAAGAGTTGTCAAGACCTGATGGATCGTTGATTCGCTTCGATGAGAATGCAGCAGTCCTTGTCAATCAATATGGAGAACCGATAGGTACACGTATTTTTGGGCCAGTCGCAAGGGAGCTAAGAGCAAAGAGATATATGAAAATAATTTCTTTAGCTCCTGAAGTTTTATAAGATATTGGGAGCGGTGCTGCTATGAAGGTTTCAAAGACAAATTTACGCAAAAATGACCGTGTAATTGTTTTAGCCGGTAAAGATAAAGCAAAAGTAGGTAAAATTATAGAGATATTACCTGGTAAATACAGAGCACGTGTTGAAGGTATAAATATTATTAAAAAACATACGAAACCGGGTCCTGGTTCTAAAGGTGGTATTGTAGAAAAAGAGGCATCGATACATATATCCAATCTTATGCTTTTATGTCCTAAATGCACAAAACCAACCAGAATATCTCATAAATTCTTAGAAAATGGGAAAAAGATTCGTGTTTGTAAAAAATGTGGAGATGCAATTCCAGATGCAAATTAAGATAAGGTTGGAGGCATTTTAATGGTTCTTATAGAACAACAATATAAAGAAATAGCCGTTCCAAAATTGATGGAACAGTTTGGATATGTTAACGCATTTCAAGTTCCAAGATTGGAAAAGGTAGTTCTTAATATGGGTCTGGGAGAGGCTATACAGAATCCCAAAATTATAGATAGTGCAATGGAAGAGTTGACCAGGATAGCTGGACAAAGGGCGGTTGTAACTAGGGCAAAAAAATCGATCGCTGCTTTTAAACTAAGGACAGGAGTTCCTATCGGTTGTACTGTTACTTTGAGAAGACAGAGAATGTATGATTTTTTGACAAAACTTATACATATTGCCATTCCAAGAATTAGAGATTTTAGAGGTATATCTCCAAAAGGATTTGACGGCAGAGGGAATTATACGCTAGGCATAAAAGAACATATAATTTTCCCTGAAATAGAATACGATAAGGTAGATAAGATTAAAGGACTTAATATTACTATTGTAACTACAGCTAAAACCGATCAAGAAGCTAGATATCTTTTAAATGCAATTGGCATGCCTTTTCGTAAGTAAAAGGATAAGGAGGTAAAATTGTCTAGAAAGGCATTATTGATAAAAGCTCAACGCAAAGCTAAATTTAAAATTAGACAATATAATAGATGTCCATTATGTGGACGTCCAAGAGCTTTTTTGCGCAAATTTGGTATTTGTAGAATATGTTTTAGAAAAATGGTTTCAACGGGGCATATACCTGGAGTGGTTAAGGCTAGTTGGTAGATCAAACATTAGGCTAGGAGATACATATATGGGAATGACTGATCCAATAGCTGATATGTTGACACGTATCAGAAATGCAATATCTGCGAGACATGATCGTGTCGATATGCCTTCGTCGAAGTTAAAAATAAATATTGCTAAACTCATGAAAGACGAAGGATATATATTAAATTATCGTATTATAAAAGAAAATGGTAAAGATGTGTTAAGGATTGCATTAAAATATGTTGATAAAAATCCAATTATTTTAGGATTGAAAAGAATTAGTAAGCCAGGAAGAAGAATATATTGCAGCCATAATAAGTTACCTACTATTCGCGGAGGGTTGGGAATTGCCGTAATATCGACATCAAAGGGAATTTTGACTGATGTTCAGGCTAAAAATAATAAAGTTGGCGGTGAGTTGCTTTGTGCAATTTGGTAAACAGGAGAAATATTAATGTCTCGAATTGGTAAGAAACCTATTCCTTTGCCCTCGGGAGTAAAGGTAAATATAGAAGACAATAAAATTACTATAAGTGGGCCTAAGGGAATTTTGGTTAGACAAATTAGTCCATTGGTAACTGTTGAATTAGTTGATAATCAATTACTTGTTAAAAATATGAATGATTCACGGCAGTCTCATTCTATACATGGCCTTACCCGTACATTGTTAAATAATATGATTATAGGTGTTGCAAATGGATTTCAAAAAGAACTTATAGTTACGGGGGTTGGTTATAAGATTGAAGAAAAGGGCGATAAATTAATCTTTAATTTAGGACATTCTCATCCCATTGAATTTCCGTTGCCGAAAGGAATAACGGCTAAAGTTGATAGACAAAAAATAGTACGCATAATTTTAGAAGGATATGATAAAGAATTATTGGGATTAGTAGCTTCTAAGATTAGGGCATTAAGGCCGCCAGAACCTTATAAAGGCAAGGGTATTCAATTTGCCGATGAAAATATCATTCGTAAGGCAGGCAAAACAGCTACTAAATCAAAAAAATAAAATATAATTTCAAGACGTTGGAAAATATAAATGAAAAATCTTAACAAAAAGATACAAGCAAGATTAAAAAGAAAAAAACGTATTCGTAAAAAATTGTTTGGCAATGCCGAACGCCCCAGACTTTCGGTATTTAGAACAACGAAGCATATTTATGCCCAGATCATTGATGATGAACAACATAGAACATTGGTGTCGGTTTCGAGTCTATCTAAAGAATTGAGGGAAAAGATCGCTTCATCTGAAACGGGCAGCGGGAAAAAGGATATTGCTAGGCACGTTGGCCAATTATTAGCTATCCGCGCCAAAGATATTGGCATAGCAAAGGTTGCCTTTGATCGTAATGGTTATCTATACCATGGAAGGGTGAAGGTTTTGGCTGAAGCTGCCAGAGAAGGCGGCCTCGA
>NZ_JBMFRG010000071.1:0-8413 GCF_049968175.1 Dissulfurimicrobium sp. | reverse complement strand
GATAAAGCCATGGCCGTGGTGTTCCTTTATGACCTTTCCACCGACAATATTCAGCAGACGGATCATCTTCGGCATGACATCGGGCATTATCAATACCTTGATCCTGTATTCTCTGGGCGTATTAGGGGATCTGAGGCGCAGACCTACGCCCACAAGTCCCTTTCAGCAGTCATCTTTGCTGTCTATGACCTCATCGACCCTTGTTGGGTTTGAGGTATTCATTTCCATTTGTCTATATCTCCTTTCTTTTTCCACCTTATCTGTATCGACATGTGCAAGGGGCAATGATAGAACTGGTGACGCTGCGGCGTAGGTCGCCATCGTCAATGCAAGGCCGTATGGCATAGATTTTTTTGCTATAGGCAGCATCTTCAATGACATATTAAGGACATATCGCACAGGACTTTTGAGTCTTTGAGTCAGTGTCTGTGGAGTATTAGGTGGTGGTCTCCAGGGATCAGCTCCCTTACCCTTGCCGATGAGCAGAATTCATCATGTGTCCCGTGAAAGACAAGGGTCTGGTTGAGGCATGCCACCTTATTGACATGTTTATTTACTATACCTATGTCGTGTGTAACAAGGACTATTGTAACCCCGCTGCGGTTGAGGTTGTCAAGCATTTCATAGAAGTCATCCTGTGCCTTTACATCGACGCCAGTGGTCGGTTCATCAAGAAAGAGTATTTCGGGACTGTTGACTATGGCCCTGGCTATGAATACGCGCTGCTGCTGACCCCCGGAAAGCGCACCTATGCGGCAGTCAACGTATTCACCGATCCCTACAAGATTGGCCGCCTGTCTTGCCGCATCCCTGTCTTTTTTGTCCAGCCATCGAGGGAATTTCTTGCCTGAAAGTCTGCCAAGGGCTATCACTTCTTCGACTGTTATAGGGAAGATCGGGTCTATGTGGGTGGCCTTTTGTGGGACATAACCGATCATGTCCCAATTGAAAAAGGTCCTGACAGGCCTGCCGAGGATGTAGATCTCGCCACTGTCAGGTGAGAGAAGCCTTAAAATAAGCCTTATGAGGGTTGATTTGCCTGACCCGTTAGGGCCTATGATGGCCAGGAAGTCCCCACGAGCGATATCAAATGTTATGTCTTTTAAAACCTGTTGTTCCCTATATGAAAAGTCGACGTGTTCGACCCGGACAAGGACGCCTCCCTTTTTAGTAGTGTTGGTTGTTGTATCCATATTTTATTATTTTTACGACTGATTTAATCCTGATCCACAGGGATCAAGTTTTTGATATTGAAGATATAGCTTAGGAATTTGTATATCAGCCTTGCAGCTAAGAAATCGGCTGCATGATAACCAGGGATCGGCGCAAGCTCCACGACATCGAATCCGACGACCATAGTCGACGCTGCGATGGCCTTTAAAAATTTTGTGATATCGCTCCAGGAAAGTCCACCTGGCTCTGGCGTACCGACTGCCGGCATAATCGATGGATCTAGACAGTCGAGGTCTATAGTGACATATGTCGGCTGTTGCTTGAGCCTTGAGATCGTCTCGGCTATTGAGGCCTCCCTGTCTTCGATGACCATGTTGGCCCAGATAGGTCGGCAGGTCGGCCAGTGTCTCTGCCCCTTTAGAAATTCCATTTCCTCCCTGGAGACGGCACGCACACCTATTTGTATTATATCGCCGAGTCCCCAAACACGCCTCATAACGCAGGCATGGCTGTATCGGCTTCCGAGATAGGAATCCCTCAAGTCAGTATGTGCATCGAAGTGGACTAGATTGAGCCGTCCCAGCTCGCTGTATATTGCCTCTATGGCACCGATGCTTACAGAGTGGTCACCACCGATTACACATGGTATCTGGCCTGAACGTACAATCGGGATTACAGCCTCCCTGACCTTTCGGACCATATTTTCAGGCGGCAGTTCAGGCTCAATCGGCGTAGCCGTGAAGATACCTTTTCTGAAGGCCTCTGAATCCGTCTCTTCATCATAGAACTCCATGTGTGGAGATGCCTCGATGATGCGTGCCGGTCCATCTCTGGCACCTGCCTTGTAGCATGTGGTGAGATCAAAAGGAACAGGGACCAGGATCGCTTTTGCCTGGTCCCTGTTCGGGCAAGATGATGAGAGTCCGAGGAATTGATCCACGTTAAATTGTCATGCCTGTCCTTTCGGCGCGCACAAAGTCGTGTACCTTACGGATAACCTTTGGAAATTCAAGCCCGCGGTCGAGTAGCTTGATCTCAACCTTTTTGATGTCAAAGAGATTTGTAATATATTTTATGGCCCCTTGAGTGTCAAAGGCCTTGCAGGAAAAGATGTCCAGACTCAGGTATAACTTTTCTGGAAAGGTATGGATGCTTATATGACTTTCGGCTATGAGCACAAAACCTGATATGCCCCAGTCTTCAGGGATTAGACCTGAATATTTGAATACATAGGGCGGCATGATCTTGGTCATGTTTATCTCTTCGGGATAACGGCTCAAAAAGTCATAGATCCCGTCTAGATCTTTTAGTTTTTCCTGGTCACATCCGTAACCATCCATCATCAGGTGCTGCCCGAAGCCGTATTCGATGTCTTCCATCATCTTTTTGTCCTCCTTGTTTAAAAAGTTGGTGGCGTAACCACCCACAATATCCTGGCCTCAGCCTGACCGGTGTTTTGCACGAAATGTCTTCTGTCAGCTGAAAAATAGAAACAATCCCCTTCTTCAAGCTCATGGCTCTGTCTGCCTAGACGCAGCATTACCTTGCCCGAAAGGATAAAGCCGAACTCTTCACCCTGGTGTTGCCTGTCCTCCCTTGTCTTTGCACCAGGCGCCAAGGTTACAAGTACTGGCTCCATCTCCTGCCTTTGAGAGGCATGTATCAAGAGTTCAACCCTTGCCTCCTCGGTGGAATCAGCCAATAACTTCCGATTCGAGCGTTTAAAGACCGTTTGTTCCTGCGGGCTCTCTTTAAAGAAATCAGCAAGATTTATCCCCAGCACCTCAAGGATGTCGCCAAGGGTTGCAAGCGACGGGGAGGTGTTGTCGCGCTCGAGCTGACTTATATAGCCTTTTGTAAGATCCGTCCGGTTCGCAAGCTCTTCTTGAGTCAGATTACTGGCGAGCCGCAGGCGCTTGAGCCTTTCGCCTATCTTGATTTCCATTATCTTTTGCTATCCGGCCTCGACCGGAATTGAGTTTACTGTTATTAAACAAAGTGATTTATGTTGGGCGCTTATATAAATGTTGGATCCCTGGTTGTCAAGGGAATTTTTTGTTGGAGTGGCTGCTCTAAAGATAATTTTTTTAAGATCAGGGAATGGTTTTATTATCCTTTTATTGCCTGTGATTTTTTGATAGACTTAAATAAATTGAATCTTTAAGGGGGCCTTGGAGAAACGCCATGAAGCACTACCGGAAGGAACTTTGGTTCAATGTGCCTGCTAGGATGGGGTTTGTTAACATTACCCCACTGGTTGAAGACTGTGTGCGCGAAAGCGGGATACAGGAGGGCCTCTGTTTGGTAAATGCCATGCACATAACCGCCTCTGTGTTTATTAATGACGATGAACCAGGACTGCACAAGGACTACGAAGACTGGCTGGAAGGCCTCGCCCCCCATGAGCCCATATCGAGATATCGGCACAACCTGACAGGGGAAGACAATGGAGATGCGCATCTCAAGCGGCAGGTCATGGGTAGGGAGGTGGTGATCGCAATATCGGGCGGCGGTCTGGATTTTGGGCCGTGGGAGCAGATTTTTTACGGCGAGTTCGATGGCAGGAGAAGAAAAAGGGTGTTGGTGAAGATTATAGGCGAATAAGTTTATGGCTTCCGGCCGGATGAGTTATGTTCGTGATTAAGCTTATCAGGCGCCTTGTCCGCCGGGTGTTTCATCCCGGTGTCTTCCTGAGAGACAGATACAGGGCATTTAAAAGTCTTTTGGAGAGTGACAAGGAGGCGCACGCAGTAATAGCTGGGCTTCAAGAGTTGGTTTACGGCAAAGATGCCGTAAGCAATGAGGCCGTTCAAGGCCTCTACAAAAGTCTCAGGGATGCGGTCGGCAACATGATTGAGTGTCTACTGGAGATGGTCCCAGGCTCTTATCTTGCTTTACCGTGGTCTTTTAAAAAGATAGACGACGACATCATGAGGCATATGTCGGGCCGTTTGTCTCCCTATCACGATTTCAAAGATATGATGGTCTTTATAGACCACTTGAATCTCTTGGATCCCTCTCATCACTCGTTCCGTCCGCAGGGTTGCCGTTCGATGCATGACATCATCCGTTTTGTGCACGAAAAGGCCATATACGAGATGTTTTCGACCGGCACTGATATTATAAGCGGCAAGATCAAGGGGGCAAAGAGGCTCGTATCGGAACACCCTGTCAACCTTTATTTGTTGGATATGGATGGCGGTCTCTGCAAGGGGTGCGAGGGGCTTGAGGAGATTGACATATCGATGGTCTGTTCCATACCTATGCGCGCCTTATGGCAGGGGATCGTCTATCCTGACATCAAGCGGTCTGGACAGATGCCTTTTGATTGGCGGTCTTTCGGTGAGGCGGTCTCGGCGGGTGGCATTGCAAGCAGGGATTCCCCGACCTTTGCTAGTTATGCTGCCATATCTGCTGATTACATGAACATAAGTATAAAATTTGGATATCATTTTGTCGTTGTTGACGCCCTCTGCGGGGAGGATCTAGATCAAAACTACATTATGTTCAGCTTTACTGGGGGAGGCGGCGACTTTCGGGGAAGGACCTTGAGGGTAGCGTTTTTGGCTGGCGTTTTGAATGGATTGGATTTTGATGTCAGGACAAAAAAAGATGTTATAAACGCCCGCATTGATAGGCTTGGGCGGCTCGAAATAGAAGGGCGGCTCGATATTCTTGGACGTCTCCTGGCCGTTACCAGGCTGATGGATATGGATATCAAGGACGAGGCGACCGTAGAGAGATGGGTGGCGGAGTTTATGGCAGGGAGATATGATTTCAGATATGATGGTCCCGGCGGATTCCAGGTCTGATGCATGTTGTCATGTGAATTGAGGTAACGTCAGGATAGTATGGCTGAATACAGGCTTAACTGGATCACATCGCATCTTGCCGTAGGCTATGCACCCATGTCATATGAAGAGCTCGATTCGCTTAAGAGGCAGGGCATAAACGCCATCATGAATCTTTGCGCTGAATTTTGCGATCTCCATAAGATTGAGGAGCAGACCGGCTTTGAGGTCTATTATCTCCCTATCGAGGACGAGGGCGTTCCTGCCATTGAGGAGATGGAAAAGGCCCTCGCATGGCTGGACGAGGCGGTTTATCTCGGCAAAAGGGTGTTGGTCCATTGCAGACATGGGATCGGGAGGACCGGGACGTTTGTGACAGCATATCTTATACGTAGAGGTCTTGGGCTCAAGCTTGCAGTTAAAAAGTTGAAGCCCACATATGCTACTCCGGCCAATTACGAACAATGGCATCTTTTAAAGAAATATGGGAAAAAGACCGGTGAATTAAAGATAAGAGAGCCGATCTTGGAGTATAGGCACACTGTAAACCTTTCTAGTTTTTTTGCGCAATATGAGGCGGTCGTTCAAGGGTTTGAAGAAAAAAAAGAGGAATACAGGCGCAAGGTGCCGGGATACGAAGACTGTGGGCTCGATTCCGATTTCTGTTGCCATGATGGTTTTGAGGTAAAATTTATAGAGGCTGTTTATATAAACAACAAGCTCAACAGCACCCTCACAAGCAAAGAGCGGCTTGAGATCATAGCGAGGGCCGCAGGGCTTTCCGCTGCGATAAAAAAGGGGATGGCCGTTCAAGCGAAGGATGAAGATAGCAGGGTCAGACGGGAAGATCATCTGACGGATTTCCTGTGTCCTTTGAACGCAGCGGGTAAATGCGTTCTTTATGAATACCGGCCTTTGAGATGTAGGTCTTGCGGTATCCCCGTTGATGTCTCAAGTTATGGACTGATCGAAGACATGCTTTTGGGCGTTTCGAAAAATATGTTTTTTGCCCTTTCGGGCACATTCGCCGACGAGAATGTGTTGATATTCCCGTTTTATGATGTGGTTTCCGGTAGGTTTGTACAGACCTATTTTTACAGCCTCCTTAAGGCCTAGGACTTGAGCACCTGCGCGACCTTTTTCTCAAGTTCGTCTTTATCTATCGGCTTTATGCAATATTCGACTGCGCCGAGGTCGACTGCCTGTCTCGCGGTTTCTATGGTGGGGTAGCCGGTCAAGATTATGACCTTTATGTCCGGCATTGTCTTCTTCAGCTCTTCAAGGACCTCGATTCCGGTCAATTTCTTGAGCTTTATATCCAGGATTGCAAGCTCGACAGGATGCCCCTTTGCGTAATCCAGCGCACCCTCTTCTTCATCGAAGACATGGACATCATGTCCCTTTCTCTCAAGGATCTTTTTTATCATGATGCCTGCATCAATCACATCATCAAGCACCAATATCTGCGCCATACAGACCTCTAGCTTTTATCCTTTGAACGAAATTCCTCTGATTTTATGCCGTACCGCCTCATTAAACGCTGGAAGGCCTGCCTTTCAATCCCGCTTATGTTTGCGGCCTCGGTTACATTGCCCATAGTTTTTTCCAGCGCCCTTCTAATATAATTTCTTGTAAATAGGCTGACAACTTGTATTTTTGCTTTATTGTAGCTTAATTGTTCAAAGCAGGGAATATGTTGCCATGTTATTTCCTTTTCAGCTCCTTCTCCGTTTGCATATATATCAGACAGGTCTATAGTATTGCCTGAACTCAGGAGAACGGCTCTCTTTATAGTATTTTGGAGCTCTCTGACATTGCCGTTCCATTGTCTTCTCTCAAGGCATTTTATGGCCCTAGGCGTGAATTCGGTCACGTTTCTTTCATATTCCTTGGCATATAATCTTAAAAAATGGTAGGCAAGAAACGCTATATCTTCTTGAATCTCCCTTAAAGGCGGCATGACGACGGTTATGACGTTGAGTCGGTAAAAGAGATCCTCCCGAAAACTGCCTTCCCTGATCTTGCTCTCGAGGTCTTGGTTTGTAGACGCCAGGACGCGCACATTGATCTTGATACTTTGTGTCGATCCGAGCGGTCTTATCTCTTTTTCCTGTAGGACGCGCAGGAGCTTTGTCTGAATGGACAGCGGTATGTCTGCTATTTCATCAAGCAGTATGGTCGAGCCGTCCGCCTCCAAAAAAAGCCCTTTTTTGTCCTTGACGGCCCCGGTAAACGCCCCCTTTACATAGCCGAAGAGTTCGCTTTCAAGGATGTGTTCAGGCAGGGCTGGGCAGTTTACGGCAACCATCGGTCGGCTTGAGCGGCTGCTTAATTCATGCAAGGCCCTTGCGGCCAATTCTTTACCAGTTCCACTTTCCCCGCGTATAAGCACCGTCACGTCCGTATCGGCAATCTTTGATATAAGATCGAAGACGCGGCGGATACGCGGCGATTGTCCGACGAGGCCATGAAATGCCCCCTGATCTTCTATTTTTTTTTGAAGTCGCCGGTTTTCCCTGAGGAGAAGCGTCCGCTCTATCGAGCGTCTGATGACATGTACAAGATAGTCGTTGTCGAACGGCTTCTGGAGAAAGTCATAGGCCCCTTCTTTCATGGCGCTTACCGCAAGTTCAATGGTCCCAAAGCCGGTCATTATGATTACAGAAATGGTTGGGTCAAGTTCTCTAGCAAGGGTCATCAGTGTTATGCCATCCATATCGGGCATCTTTACATCCGTAAGGATGACCTCCGGCAGGTCCTGTTTAAGCACCTCAGCCGCTTCTCTGCCTGATGATGCGAGAGTGAGTTCGCATTTGCATTTTCGCCCTATCACCTTGCCAAGGAGTGTGAGCATCTCTCTGTCGTCGTCTACTATTAAAATATGGGGCTGTCGGTGGCTATGGTTGATAATTTTAAAATCTTCTCTCATGCCCGGTCTTGAGGTAGCTAGAGGTTCTTGCAAAGGCCTAAGGCACATATTCTTGTTATTTTCGGCCGTTGCCATTTAACCCTCCCGTTGCCATCTCAACCGAAGGGATAAACCTTGACGGAATCAATGCAACGATTCTTCATTATTTTGTTCGGAACGATAAAATAGATCGCTATAAGGGACTCTATGTATAAATTACTTGGCCTGAGATTTTGTGCAATATATTACTTTGTACATCGAAACCGTCAGATAAAATTACTTAATAATATAATTTTTTGTCTTTCCGAGAGAATTAAATTATTATTAAAATATATGGATGTTTAAATTAGGGCATGGCTTCGTGAAATAGTTTTTAATAAAAGCAAAAGCCTATCTTTCCCCGGTTCAGATTGTAAAATTGCAAATGGAGGGAGGTGATGCAGACCTTGTTAAAACTGATTCTTAGATGTGTCTGCGTGTTAAATACTTCCTTGAAGGCGGCGCAGGCCTTGGCCATGATACTCGGATTCTGGGCGATTTC
>NZ_JBMFRG010000070.1:0-8628 GCF_049968175.1 Dissulfurimicrobium sp. | reverse complement strand
AAGGGTAAGCTTTTCCGCAGCCTGTTCCTGTGCGGCAGAGAGACGAGGCTGTGAGAGTACAATTGCCGCAGCAAAGCAATAAAGACACAGTCTTAAAAGAAAACCCTTGCTGGTCATAAATGATGAATGGTTGCGCAAAGGTCTTAAAAGGAGAATGTCTTCCTTTGAAAAAGACATCTGGATCACCTCAAATTTATTATGGTTGATCACTGTTTTTTCAGATCCTGAATTCTATTTTGTTAGTGTGCTTGAGTCAAGAAACTTAAAATAAAAACAGCGATAAAAATTTTTTTGGAAATCTTGACCTCAAAAACCACCGGCCTCTATATAATTCAGGGGCATAATAGGTGGTCTTTTAATTTTGTCGCTGTTTGCTATAAACGCTATTTGCTATAAGCTGTTCATCCGGCTGGTTGTGAATATGATCAATATTATTACACCTTTTTTCGTCGGCATACTTATTATGCTTGGTGCGCCTGTTTATGCCGTTTCCTTCGGATTATATTGGGGCCCAGACAGCAATAAGGGATTCACTATCCTTGAAAACGTGCCATATCAGAAACTTCTTCATGAATTCTACCACTACAGGGACATTGCCGCTGCAGGAGGCTGGCCTTTTATCCCGTCCGGGCCTGCTCTTAGGCCTGGAGACAGGGACAAGCGTATATCAATTTTGAGGGCAAGACTTGCCATATCGGGAGATCTTGTCCAAGATGGGCGACATTATAAAGAAGCCGGCGACAGTGAATTGTTCGACAAGGGTCTTCGTGAGGCCGTTGTAAGGTTCCAGATGAGACATGGTCTTGAACCTGATGGGGTGGTGGGCCGTAACACGCTGGATGAATTGAATGTCGCAGTGGAAGATAGGATACGGCAGATAAGGGTGAATCTTGAGAGATTTCGTTTATTTCTTGGTTTAATTGAAGACCGTTATATCGTTATCAATATACCAGATTTTGAATTGAGATTGATCGAAGGCGGCAAGACCGTCATGAGGATGAAGATAATAGTGGGGAGGAGCGATCGGCAGACGCCGGTTTTCAGCTCTGAAATCACGTCTATTGTCGTAAATCCGTATTGGCGTGTGCCTTATTCCATAGCCGTAAAGGATATCCTGCCCGAGATCCAAAAGCATCCAGATTATCTTGACAAGAAGCATATAAAAGTCATAAATACGTCTGATGATAGTATAGTAGATGTTTTTGCCGATAAGATAGATTGGAAAAAGGTCTCCGAGAGGAATTTTAGTTATAAGCTGAGGCAGGATCCTGGCGCCGACAACGCCCTCGGCAGGTTGAAATTTAATATATCCAATCGATACGATATATATCTGCACGATACGCCTGCACAGGGTCTTTTTAAAAGGACGAGGAGGGATTTCAGTTCAGGCTGTATCCGTCTTGAGCGGCCGCTGGAACTTGCCTTATATTTATTAAGTGATCATACTGCCTGGACGCGCGAAAAGCTGCTTGACCTCATAAAGGCCGGCAAAACAATAACTATAAGGCTCAAGAAGCCGATCCCTGTTCATATAGAGTATTTTACGGCATGGGTTGCTGACGATGGAGTTCTAAATTTCAGACGAGATATCTATGGGCGTGATGCAATGTCTGACAGTGTTTCTAGAAAATGAAAATGGTTTGGATCTCACCAATAAATTGCTTAAGGAGGTGTCATGGAGCAGGGGATAAGAGATGTATGGAGATCGTCTCCAAGAAGGATGAAAAATGCGGACCTTGCGATGCAGCTCAGCAGAAGGAGGTTTTTAAAGGTGGGCGCATTTGTAGCCATGGCGCTTTTGTCTCCCACAAGGGTTATGGCAAGGATCGGCCCTTTCAAGGGGACTGAAAAGACCTTGTCTTTTTATAACCTCCATACAGAAGAAAGCCTGCATAAGACATATTTTTCAAAGGGCAGATATATCCCAAAGGTCCTTTCGGACATCAATTATATATTGCGCGATTTCCGCGCCGGGGATGTGCGTCCTATTGATGTAAAGCTTTTGGATCTGCTTTATGACATAAAGTGCAGGCTCGGCACAAAAGACCCGTTTCTGGTCATCTCGGGCTACCGTTCCCCTGCTACAAATCGCTATCTTAGAGAACATAGTAGCGGCGTAGCGTGCAAGAGTATGCATATGTTCGGAAAGGCCATTGATATAAGACTCCCCTCGATCGCACTCGAGACTTTACACAAGGTCGCCGTAGCATTAAGGCGTGGAGGGGTGGGTTACTATCCCGAATCCAATTTTGTCCATGTAGATGTCGGAAATGTCAGGTACTGGTAATTTGATTTTTTTTCTGTTAAATTTTTAACCTGATTTTAAGACCTGTCCGGATGGGGATGTAGCTCAGTTGGGAGAGCGCCACGTTCGCAACGTGGAAGTCAGGGGTTCGAATCCCCTCATCTCCACCATATTTTATCGATTCTTATCAAAAAATCATATCTCGACCAAATGGAACTGAGCGGCAGGACGGTCGATTTGAACGGCGCGTTTCATAAATGCGGTCATCGCTGCGAGTCATACAGAGATCGGCTGATGCCAGCAAACCTGCCAATACCCTCCTGAGATGTCGGAGAGTGGTATGTTAAAATAGATAATTTTGAGACATACCTCGATCTGGTGCGGATTCAGATGAGGCGGCCCTCCAGGCGCTGGAGACCGGCGGATCCGGCGGCCCTGAGGGCCTGGTTGTACTCATGGTCTGTTATGCGTCTGTTCATGGGCGGAGGCAGGTGGCCTGGGCCGCATGGCCTGTACTGGTCCATGATGTTCATGTATGTATTTGAAGAAATTTCTTGCGCGATAAACTCTACAATCTCCATTGTGTCGGAAAGACCGCCTGGAAGGACGAGGTGCCGTACTAAAAGCCCCTTTTTTGCAGTGCCATTTTTATCAAACACCAGGTCACCCACCTGCCTATGCATCTCTTTGATGGCCTCCTTGGTTATCTTCGGATAGTCCTTGCACTGGCTGAATCGATTTGCGGCTAATCTATTCCAATACTTGAAGTCAGGCATATAAATATCCACTATACCGTCTAAAAGCCTCAGTACATTTACATTTTCATAGCCGCTCGTATTATAGATAATCGGCAGATCAAGGTCAGTTTCCTTTGAAATTATCTGCAATGCCTCGACCCAAAAGGGCAGTACGTGGGTTGGGGTGACGAGGTTTATGTTTTCGCATCCAGAGGCTTTGAGGGTCATGATGATCAAGGCGATATCGTCTGGATTAACAGGATCTCCCTGGCCCAACCAGCTGATCTCGTAGTTTTGGCAGTAAATACATCGGAGATTGCACCAGGAAAAAAATATGGTACCAGAACCACCTTTTCCAACAAGGCAACGCTCTTCACCGAAATGCGGCCCATAGCCGGCAACGACGGCCTTGTTGCCTGTCTTGCAAAACCCTGTTTCACCCTTCAGGCGGTTTACTCTGCACTGTCTGGGACAGAGGGTGCAGGATTCAAGTAAGGACTTCAGCTCCTTGACCCTTTCCGATAAATCGTCAGAAGAGAGCCTCATATCTTTCTCAAAAGTCCTGCCGACAGGATTCAAAATTTATTCAAATATTGACGCGCAAGGCGTAAAGGTTATAAAATTAAATATACAACCTCATTTGGATGAGGTAAATATAATCCTTTATAAATATACCGGAGAGCAAAGAGGTATTCTGTCATGGATTATTATCAAATTCGTTTATTTTTATCTCTTCTCCTGATCTTTTTCTGCACAGGGACTGCCCTTGCAAATGACGGTGTCAGCCCGAAGATCGACCCCTTCCTGCAGAATGAGCTGAACAACAGGACCGCATCAGAGTCCATTGAGGTCATACTGGTACTGGACAGGGACCCTTTGGCCCAGATGCCCGAAGACCTTGTAAGGGAAATGAAAGATCGGATAGAAGGGCTCGGGGGCAGCGTCAGTAACTATGCATTCAATAATATCAAGGCAACAGTACCTGTTGACAAGATCTCAGAGATCGCAAAATGGCCTGAGATAAAGGTCATAAAACTGCCCACAAGGCCCCATGTAAGCAGCATGTCAGAGGGGGTGGGCGTGATAGGGGCCGATCGCTGGCAAAACAGCGGCCTTCTGGGACAAGGGGTCAAGGTGGGGATTATTGATGTGGGCTTCAAAGGCTGGGAAAGCGCCGGTCTTACCCGGTATTATCCATTAAAGGTATTTGGCGGGGATGAGAACTCCGACACTCATGGCGCCGAATGCGCGGCCTTGGTCCATGATGTCGCACCTGGCGCCATGCTGTACCTGGCCAACATAGGAAATGCAGATACAGACCTGTATAACGCCTATAGCTGGCTGAAATCCCAGGGCGTGGAGGTGATAAGCTGCTCTCTGGGATGGGATTGGTGGTGGCTGCTTTCCGGACAGATAGATCAACAGACCGTGGATCAATTACATTCTATCGTTGAGCAGGCGCATAACGATGGTATTACATGGGTTAATGCTGCTGGCAACAAGGCCCAACAGATATGGCTGGGGCAGGCAAATCTTGGTCAATATGGTCAATATAACTATGTAAATTTTGCCAGCGGTCAGCCGGTAAACTGGTTTATCTTATCTAAACATAGTGATTCAAGCCCATCCAGCGGCCGGGTTCTTGTGTGGCTTATATGGTTTAATCCCAGCGCCAACTATGACCTGAATATCTACAGATGGAATGGACAAAATTGGGATATAGTGGCGCATTCCGTTTCTGTCGGCACAGGATTAAAACTGTGTCTGTTCCAGGGGAACAGATATGATATTACAGGAGATATATATGCCGCAGCGATAAAAGGCGGTTGGGGAAGCTCAAGCCAGGATTGGGTAGGTCTGATCCTGGATTCACTGGATGACCTGCAGCCATCGTTTGATCCATCGTTTGGTGGTGTTTACACCCGTATCTTTTCGATCGATTATCCTGCAGACGACCCGGCCGTCTTGACCGTGGGCGCAGTCCCTTATAACAATCCGTATCAAACAGAGGAATTCAGCTCATGCGGACCCACACTTTCTGGTGGGGCCAAGCCGGATATAGTCGCACCGGATTGTGTCACCACCTGGTTCGGCGGAAATTTTTGCGGGACATCCGCCGCAGCCCCTTATGCCGCGGGTGCTGTTGCGCTCCTGAAGCAGGCCCATCCTGAATGGGGGCCCGATCAGATCAAGTCCATGCTCAAGGCAACGGCCTATGACATAGCCCCTGCCGGTTGGGATTATTGTTCAGGGGCCGGGCTTATGCAGCTCGGAGGGCTGCTGGGGCGTTGAGGGCCTGCCCTCAAACCCTTGTCTCGCCTTGACATTGGAGCACCTGATCCATATACTTGTTTAAAAAATAAGGAGGTCCGACCGGCATGTCTACGACGTTGAAGTGGGAAACCACGATGGAAGAGGCGCTGAAGCTTGCAAAGATGCACGATAGGCCGATTCTGTTGGATTTTTTTAATCCAGGCTGAATTGGCTGTCAACAGATGGATGCGGTTACGTATCCTGATGCAAAGGTCAGTGGATTTTTAATGGAAAATATGATTCCGTTGAGGATTCTTTTTGATACAGTACCTTTGTCTATGGACTTTAATATCAAATGGACTCCCACCTTAATAACCCTTGATGCCGCCGGGAAAGAACACCACAGGATAGTCGGATTTGTCGGACCGGATGAATTCATTCCATCGATGCTCCTCGGGATAGGCAAGACATATCTAGAGACGGACAGATTTGACAAGGCAATAGCAAGTTTTGAAAAGGTGATAACCGAACATCCCAATTCACCTTCAGTGTCTGAGGCTGTTTATATGGCAGGGGTTGCCCGTTTTAAGGGTACTCATAATCCGAGGCCGTTGAAGGAGGCCTACGAGATGTTGAACGTCCGTTTTCCTGGAAGCGA
This sequence comes from Dissulfurimicrobium sp., assembly GCF_049968175.1. Lineage (NCBI taxonomy): Bacteria > Deltaproteobacteria > Dissulfurimicrobium > Dissulfurimicrobium sp. Next base: position 2,735 of record NZ_JBMFRG010000070.1, on the reverse strand, counting down.
ATGGACGAAACGGGCTTATCCATACAGATTGCTTTAACAATATTCTGTCTGATGGATAGGGCGATGTCGAACCCTGTGCTGGATGCCATTTATTCGAGGCGGAGCATCAGACAATTTACAGATGAGCCGGTCGATCGTGAGGCGATATTGGAGATAATAAGGGCTGGCACATGGGCGCCCTCTGGGCTTAATAATCAGCCATGGAGATTCGCCATTGTAACGGATCGCAGCCTTAAGTCAAAATTCGAAGGGCTTACGCGTTATGCAAAGGTGATAGCATCTGCAAAGGTGCTCATCGCTGTTTTTGTTGACAAGGCCGCCATGTATAGCGATGTAAAAGATTACCAGGCAATAGGTGCCTGTCTTCAAAATATGTTGCTCGCCGCCCACAGTCTGGGACTCGGCGCCGTATGGCTCGGCGAAATCCTTAAAAACGCCAACAAGGCAAGGGCGCTTCTCGAGCTTCCTGGCAACCTCGAGCTTATGGCCGTTGTGGCCGTCGGGTACCCTTTGAGACGCAACCAGAGTTCCGAAAGAATGGGGATAGACCAGGTAATAGTATTCGACCGCTGATCCAGCATGATTCAAAAATTATTGCATTGACCGATCGACTTGAAATATCATACGTGCCTTCATACAGACCCCTTGAGGGCAAAAATATCCTCCTGGGCATAACTGGCGGGATTGCGGCATACAAGGCAGGGGATTATGCAAGGCGTCTGATGGAGCTCGGGGCGAGGATCCTGCCGGTCATGACGGCGAATGCCGCTAGGTTTATAACCCCACTTACCATCTCCGCCCTTACCGGCGAAATGGTCCATTCGGACTTGTTTGACCTCGAACGGTCCGGTCCAATCAGGCATATCAGTCTTGCGCGAGAGGCGGATGTCTTTATGGTGCTGCCAGCGACTGCAGACATCCTTGCAAAGGCCTCGTCAGGGCTGGCTGATGACCTCCTTTCAACCCTTATCCTTTCCTTCAAAGGACCTGTGCTCTTCTTCCCGTCCATGAACCCTGCAATGTATGAAAATCCAATAACTAAACGCAACCTGGAGTCTCTTCGCGCAGCTGGACATATCGTTGTCGAACCTGAAGTCGGTAAGACGGCATGTGGTGAGGAGGGAAGGGGGAGGCTTCCGGGTTGGTCTGTTGTAAAAGAGGTTGTCATGAAGGCGTTGACGCCGCAAAGCCTCAAGGGGCGGACCGTCCTTGTCACGGCAGGCCCTACAAGGGAGCCGATAGATCCTGTACGCTATATTTCAAACAGGTCTTCAGGCCGCATGGGTTTTGATATGGCAAGGGTGGCATACAGACGCGGGGCACGGGTTGTCTTGATACACGGGCCTGTTTGCATATCTGCACCGTACGGGATCGAGTCTTATCCTGTAGAGACCGCGCAGGAGATGTCGGTTGCAGTCGTAAATTTTTCGGGTAACGTCGATATTGTAGTCATGGCTGCCGCCGTGGCCGACTATACGCCTATTGAAAAGGCCGATCGGAAGCTCAAAAAGGTTGCTGAAAACATAAATATCAACCTGAAAAAGACAACGGATATCCTCATGGAATTGATAAAAAACAAGAGGCATAATCAGATTGTTGTAGGTTTTTGCGCCGAGACGCATGACCTTGAGAAAGAAGCTGTCCAGAAGATGCTTCGCAAACAGCCTGACCTCCTTGTTGCAAATGACGTATCGAGAAAAGATTCGGGTTTTGACGCCGCGACAAACAAGGTCTTGATTGTTTCAAGGGATTTGAAGGTCGAGGATATCCCCCTTCTTGACAAGGAGGCTGTAGCGGAAAAGATATGGGATAAGATAGAGGGCATAGCGTTACCTGCTTTATCTGATGCACCGTCTTGACAAAATACGATCTCAAGTTAGATTATCTCGATTCGAGATTTATTGCTATTTTATCAAATGGGCCTATAGCTCAGTTTGGTAGAGCCACCGGCTCATAACCGGTTGGTCCCAGGTTCGAATCCTGGTGGGCCCAATCAAAAAATAAATATAGAGTGGACTTATCACCTTCTGCCCGTGAAATATGGCAAGCCCTTTTAGATTGGGCGCCTTCAGAGCTTTCTGAATCCTGGGATAACATCGGAATACAGAGCGGCGATCCTGAGGCAAGGGTCAAACGCATTGTTGTGGCCCTGGATCCGACCTTCGCCCTTCTTGAAGAGGCGAGATGCAGGGGGGCCCAAATGGTCATAACGCATCACCCCTTGATCTTTGGCCCGCTTCGATCCTTAGACCTTTCACAGCAAATACCCCGCCTTTTGGCGGGGTATTTGCGTTCAGGCATAGTTTTGTGTACCGCCCATACAAATTTGGATGCGGCGATAGGCGGGGTAAGCGATCTTGTAGCCGATTTTTTGGGATTGGTTGGGGCGAGGCCGATTGCATGCCGTCATGTATATGACGACAATGTTACGGGCCTTGGAAGGATAGGGAGACTAGAAAAGGCAAGGTCATTGTCTGAGGTTGCCTCCGATGTTTTAAGATTTACATCGGCGCCAGGTTGCTTTATAGTCGGCGATCCAAGGCGGGTTATAGAAAAAACGGCCATATGTTGCGGTTCAGGTTCAGATCTTTGGCCATTTGTTATTGATTCAGGGGCCGAGCTATTCATAAGCGCCGAGATCAAGCACCATATTGCGAGAGATGCAGAGGAGCGAGGCATTGCAATAATAGATGCCGGACATTTTTACACCGAACACCCTATTGTATTTGAAATAG
>NZ_JBMFRG010000069.1:0-8698 GCF_049968175.1 Dissulfurimicrobium sp. | reverse complement strand
CTGCCTTTTTACTGGTGACGCCAAGGACTGGGAGATGACGGTACGCAAGCAGGCCGAGGTGGTCGACGCCCTCGGGTGCCGATATTACATAAACACCGAGTGAGGCCATATGTTTTATGCGACCCTGGAGGGGTTGCGCAGGTTCAACATCTCGCACAGGTTTGAATTTTTGAGCATTATAAGCCTTTACGCCAAATGGATAAGGGAGGGGAGGCTCAAAGTAGATTCGTCATGGAACAAAGATGGTCTTAAGTTTACAGTGCAAGACCCATGTAAGCTCGTCAGGCAGGGCCTTGGAGATGCAGTGGCCGATGACCTTAGATTTGTCGTGAAGCAGGTTGCAGGCGAGGCAAATTTCATAGAGGTATGGCCCAACAGATCCAACAACTACTGCTGCGGCGGGGGAGGCGGGGCGCTTCAGTCCGGGTTTGCAAAGAACCGTAGGGAGTACGGCAAGGTCAAGTTCGAGCAGCTGAAAAAGACTGGGGCTGATGTGGTAATAACGCCGTGCCATAACTGTCACACCCAAATAAAAGATATCTGCGATTTTTATGGCGGCGGCTGGCAAACTACCCATCTTTGGAACTGGATAGTAAGGGCGCTTAAGAGGTGATGCTGATGAATCCCAGGGGATCTGTGCTTGTGGTTGGCGGGGGGATTGCAGGGGTTCAGGCCGCGCTGGATCTTGCGGAGAGCGGCTATTATGTGCATCTGGTTGAGCGGCGTCCTGCGATAGGCGGGGCTATGGCCAAGCTTGACAAGACATTTCCTACAAACGACTGCTCGGCCTGCATACTATCTCCAAAGCTCGTTGAGTGCGGGCGCAATCTGAATATCAATCTCCTTACGCTTTCCGAACTTATAAGTCTAGATGGCGAGCCAGGGGATTTCAAGGCCGTTGTCCGGCAACATCCAAGATATGTGGATACAACCAAGTGCATAGCATGTGGGCTGTGTGCTGAAAAATGCCCCAAAAAGACAAAAAATGGGTTTAATATGGGCCTTTCCGAGAGAAAGGCTGTGTATCTCATGTATCCGCAGGCCGTGCCACTCAAATACGCCATTGATCCGGATGAATGCATCTGGCTCAAGAGGCCTGGCCGTTGCGGGGCGTGTGCAAATGTATGTCCGGCAGGGGCGATCAATTTTGATGACGTCCCGAAAGATCATGTGTTTGAAGTGGGCTCTGTGGTCTTGGCCCTTGGGTTTTCCCTGTTTGATCCGTCAGGACTTGATTTTACAGGTTATAGGCGTATTCCAAACGTGGTCACGGCCATGGAGTTTGAACGACTACTAAGTCCTTCCGGGCCATGTTTGGGGCGCATGGAACGGCCTTCTGACGGGAAAGAACCAAGGCGCATAGCCTGGCTTCAGTGTGTTGGTTCTCGGGATACGAACAGGGCCTGTCGCGGCTACTGTTCGTCCGTCTGCTGCATGTACGCCATAAAACAGGCGCTTATCGCAAGGGAACATGCTGGCGGTGCACTAGATGCACATATATTTTTCATGGACATACGTACCCACGGCAAGGGTTTTGAGGCCTATTACAATCGCGCTGTACAAGAAGGGGTTAGATTCCACAGATCAAAGGTGCACAGCGTTATACCTGCAGACGAAGGCACTCTATTGATCCGCTATGCCGATGAGGCCGGCAGGATGTGCGAGGAGGAATTTGACCTTGTGGTTTTGTCTGTGGGGATGGAATTGAATCATGAGGCCGTCGCCCTCATAGACAGGCTCGGGGTTGGGTTCAATAAAGACGGCTTTGTGCTTACTTCGCCGTTCTCCCCTGTCTCTACGAGCCGTCCAGGGGTCTTTGTGTGCGGGGCTGCCCAGGAGCCAAAGGATATCCCCCAGTCGGTCATGGAGGCAAGCGCCGCCGCACTTGAGGCAGGAAGGCTTCTTTCGCCCGCTAGATGGACTGAGACAAAGGCAAAGGAATTTCCGCCCGAGCGTAATGTGCGCCCTGAACCGCCAAGGATCGGGGTCTTTGTCTGCCACTGTGGTATTAATATAGCAAGCGTCGTGGACGTGAAGGCCGTTACCGAGTATGCCCGCGGGCTTCCCGGCGTTGTATTCGCACAGGACAACCTCTTTACCTGCTCGCAGGACACCATAAACCAGATGGCGGAGACTATCCGCAGGGAGCGCCTGAACCGCGTGGTGGTGGCGTCGTGCAGCCCTCGAACCCATGAACCCCTCTTTCAGGAGACCCTGAGGGAGGCAGGGATCAACAAGCACCTCTTTGAGATGGCCAACATCCGTGACCAGGATTCGTGGGTTCACAGGGATGAACCTCAAAAGGCCACACGAAAGGCCATGGACCTCGTCCGGATGGCGGTTGCAAAGGTGAGGGGGGATGGGCCCTTGCCTTATAGCAGCGTTCCGGTTACAAAATCGGCGCTAGTGGTGGGTGCAGGCGTAGCGGGCATGACTGCAGCCGTTGCGATCGCGGACCAAGGTTTCAAGGTCTTTATAGTCGAGCGTAAAGACAGGCTTGGGGGTCATGCAAGGAAGTTTTATCGCACATGGCAGGGATTTGAGGTCCAGCCCTATCTTGAGGAGCTTGCAAAGACTGTCTCTTCTCACCCCAATATAGAACTTCATCTTAAATCTACTGTAACAGAGGCGTTCGGCTCTGTGGGCAGGTTCAAGACGAGCCTTTCCGACGGAAGCGTCATTGAGCACGGCGTGGCCATAATTGCAATCGGCGGAGAGTCCTTTAAGCCAAGGGAGGGCAAATGGAATTACCTTTATGGCAGGCATCCTGCGGTGCATACGCTCCTGGAGCTTGACAGGCGTTTTATAGCAGCTGATGAGGGCTTGAATGGGCTTTCGCAGGCCGTTTTCATACACTGTGTGGGTTCAAGGGTGCCTGAGCGTCCCTATTGCAGCCGTGTCTGTTGCACGCATGCCATAGATCAGGCGTTGAAACTCAAAGAGCTGAACCCTGAGATGGCAATATTCATGCTCTATCGCGATATCCGCACCTATGGGATGCGCGAGCGATTGTATGAAGAGGCCAGGGCAAAGGGGATCATTTTTGTCCGCTACGACCTCGATCACCTCCCAGAGGTGAGTGATGACGGCGGAAGGCTTGTGGTCAAGGCCCATGACATGATCCTTGATAGGCCCGTGATGTTCCATCCTGATCTCCTGGTGCTTGCCTCCGGCGTGGTCCCGCGTGATGACGCGGGCGGGCTTGCCGGGTTTTTTAAATGCGCCATGGATCAGGATGGGTTTTTGCTTGAGGCGCACATGAAACTGAGGCCCGTGGACTTTGCCACAGAAGGGGTCTTTCTTGCAGGTCTTTGCCACTATCCAAAGCCGATGGATGAATCCATCGCCCAGGCAAAGGCCGCTGCAGCCCGTGCCGTTACTATACTTTCGAGAGACGCCGTGTCGGTTGAGTCCATGACCGCATATGTGGATACGGCTAAGTGTACTGGATGCGCGGTCTGTACCCAGATCTGTCCGTATGCGGCTATCAATATAGACCAAGATACAGGTAGGGCTGTGGTCGATATCGGATTGTGCAAGGGCTGCGGGGCGTGTGCGGCCTCTTGCCGCTCTGGTGCCGTAAGCGTTAAAAATCTAGGCAACGAGCAGATAATGGCCGCGATAGAATCCGCGATGGATATGGCGGATGTTTGGTAAGATGTTTGTCACTGCCGATATGGAAGGTGCTTATCATTCATGGGATATGAGCTTTTAAAGCCGACGATGGCCTGCAGGGAGATAGCATCTGTAGATTGGGAGCCAAGGATCGTCGCCTTTTTGTGCAACTGGTGCAGCTATGCAGGGGCTGATCTTGCCGGGGTAAGCCGGTTTCAGTATCCGCCTAGCATCAGGATAATTAGGGTTCCATGTTCGGGGTGCATCTCGCCGAATATGATCCTCGATGCCCTGAAGGCCGGTGCCGACGGGGTGTTGGTGTCCGGTTGTCACCCAGGCGACTGCCACTATATAAGTGGCAACTTATATGCGAGGCGCCGTTTTGCCCTGTTTAAGAATTTTCTTGAATTTATCGGCATAGAGCCTGGCAGGGTCAATTTCTCATGGGTCTCCGCCTCTGAAGGCGGGCAGTTCGCTGATGTGGTGAAGGAGGTGACCGGGCTCGTGAAGGCCCTCGGGCCTCAAAAGAGGTTAGTGAAAGGAATTGGTGGGTAGGCGGCCATGTCTCATACAAACGCGGAAATTACAGAAGGAATCAGGGCTAAGGCCGCTGAACTCCTCTCATCCGGCGAGGTAGCGGTCTTCCTGGGATTTATTGAAGGAAGCATCCCTATGACTTTGAGGCCTTTTGTTGCAAGGAGGCCTGAGGATGCAGAAAGGTTCGTTTGGAACAGCTTTTGTGTCATGAACCTTGCAAACTACCTGCCAAGCCTTTTAAAGTCCCTTGAGCCGCCGAGGGGCCTCAGAGACCCTGTACCTGCCGGCCCGCTTCCAAAGGTCGGGGTGGTGGCTACAGGCTGCTGGTCTAGAAATATCGTGGTCCAGATGCAGGAAAGGCAGGTGGACCGCAAAAGGCTTGTGATCCTTGGGGTCTCAAGCCGCGGTATGGTGGACAGAAAGAAGGTCATGGCCATGACCGGTGGCCGCGAGATCTTTAAGGTTGAGGAAGGTGAACATACGCTTAAGATCTCAGGCAGCGATTATGGGCTTGAAATAGACCGCTGGTCAGTGGTACGGGACAATTGCAAGAGCTGTGTTCATCCCGATCCAGTAATATTCGACTATAAGATAGGGCCTGATTCAAACAGAAAGGCCGATGACCGCTTCGCCCAGATAGAAGTGATTGAGGCCATGACAGTGGATGAGCGCTGGGCCTGGTTTAAAAACGAGATAGCCTCATGTATCCGCTGCTATGCCTGCAGAAACGCCTGTCCGCTCTGTTATTGCCCGACATGCTTTGTGGACGATTCAAGGCCCCAGTGGGTTGGAAAGTCGATAGATCCCACGGATACCGCGCTCTTTCACATACTTAGAGCCTTTCACTGCGCAGGGCGCTGCACCGACTGTGGGGCGTGTGAGAGCGCCTGTCCCATGGGCATAAAAATGAGGCTCTTTACCAAGAAGCTCGAAAAAGATGTATTTGAACTCTTTGGCGTCGAGGCCGGGCTTGATCCGTTGATTCAGCCCCCGCTTGTCACCTACAGGCCTGATGACCCGCAGGGGTTTGTGATAATCAAGGAGAAGAACAAGGCATGAGGGCTGTTAAGATTGATAGAGACGGGCTTTCTGGCTGGCTTTTGGCCTGGGCGAGTGAATTTGAGTCCTATGGCCTGATTAAAGATGAAGCAAAAGGGCAAAAGACATGGTTGCGTATCAATAAAGCAAATATTTCCGATGCGCTTGAGATACCTGCCGGCGCGCCGAAGACCCCGATAAAGACCTTTTTCTTTCCCCAGCCCGAGATTATCCTCACCTTTTCTGCCAGACATACGGACCAGGATGCGTGGTTGCCGAGGGCTGAAACGATCGATGTCGACGGGCGGCGGGTGCTTTTCGGGGTGAGGCCGTGCGATGCCAGAAGTATTATGTTGAATGCCATGCCGTTTGAGGGGGATCCATATTTCAGGGCGCTTCTTGAACGGACCGTGATAGTCGGGTTTTCTTGCGGGACTCAGTGTAGCACCTGTTTTTGCAGATTGGTAGGTGGTTCACCATATGGGACCGATGGCCTGGATATACTTATCACAGAGATGGATGACGGCCTTGTCGCCGAGGTGCTAACACACAAGGGGGAAGACCTTTTATTAAAGGCGGCTGATGGGAAAGGGGATGCAACCAATGAAGACATTGCCTGCTTAAGGGCGTTAAGATCTGCTGTCGATACGGCCGAAGGGCAGATCTCAAGGCTGGATGAGGTCCTGAGGTCCAAAGACATGACGTCCCTATATAATAGAGATATATGGCAGCCTCTCTCCGAATCCTGTATAAACTGCGGGGCCTGTACCTTCCTCTGTCCCACCTGTTATTGCTTTGATATCCAGGATGAGATAATCTGCGGGCAGGGACGCCGTATTCGTTGTTGGGATTCATGTATGTTTCCGCTTTTTACCCTCCATGCCTCTGGTCACAACCCAAGGGGTGAGGCGCTAAAGAGGGTGAGAAACCGCTTCATGCACAAGCTCAAATACTTCCCTGACCGCTTTGGTTTTGTCTCTTGCGTGGGATGTGGGCGCTGCATTCGCGAGTGTCCGGTTAATATCGATATCCGCGAGGTCATCCATGACCTTGTGGGTATGGAGTAAGAGATGACAAAAAATCCGTATATTCCATATGCTGCGCGCATAGACGATATAAAGATCGAGACCGAGGATGGAAACCTGAAGACATTCAGGCTCGTGCTTGAAGACGAGCTGGCAAGGGCCGTTTGGCACCATATCCCGGGTCAATTCGCAATGCTCTCCATCGCCGGGAAAGGCGAGATACCTATCGGTATCGCCTCATCGCCCACCGAGAAAGATGCGCTTCTTTTTACAGTGAACAGGGCTGGTGTGGTCACCACCGTCCTTCACCAGCTTGACAAGGGGGCAAGGATAGGCATCCGCGGTCCGCTTGGGAACGGGTTTCCGGTGGATAGCTTGCTAAAGGGCAGGAATATACTCATTATAGCGGGCGGTTTTGCATTTACGACCCTTCGGGCCACACTTGTTTACCTGCTTGAGCACAGAGATGACTATGGTAAGATCACGGTCATCTATGGGGCGCGGACCCCTGGGATGCTCCTGTACCGTGACGAACTCGCTCTCTGGGCCGATCGGGATGATCTGGATCTATATGTGACGATCGATCGGGAGGCCCCAGGGTGGACAGGGCTTGTAGGTTTTGTTCCGACCATAACGGAGAAGGTGGCGCCTTCGCCTCAAAACGCCGCGGCGCTCATCTGCGGCCCGCCTATAATGATCAAGTTTACTATGCCGCCCCTTGAAAAGATCGGCTGGCAAGACGAACAGGTCTATCTATCGCTTGAAAACCGCATGAAGTGCGGCCTTGGCGTATGTGGTCACTGCAATATAGGCCCTGTTTATGTCTGTAAGGACGGGCCCGTCTTCACCCGGGCCAGGGTAAAGGGGCTCCCCGCCGAGTTTTAGCTCAATCTGGTTTAGATAGGCAGGGCTTGTATCCCTTTTCTTTTACGGCCGTTTCCCTTGTCTTTTTAGTAGTATTGTTTTTTAGCAGGTGCATTTTATTTCTTTTGGAGAATCCAGGTCTTTGTTGTAAAATAATTTTAAATAAATTTTATGGCTGGTAGCAATGGTTGATAAGACAAAGACATCAGACACTAAGGGTGACAGAACGAATTTGCCGGCGCTGAGGTTCGATGTTCAAGGCAGCGTTGTGGCGTCGGATGAGATGGACCCGCTTCAGATGTATCTCGGCGAGATAAGCCGCTATCCCCTTTTGACCAGGGAGGAGGAGGAAAAACTCACCAAATTATATTATGAGACCCGCGACCCGCATATTGCATCAAGGATTATAACTGCGAATCTAAGATTGGTGGTAAAGATAGCCCTGGACTTTCAGAAGTTTTGGATGCAAAATTTCATGGACCTGATCCAGGAAGGAAGCATAGGGCTTATGCAGGCGGTCAGGAAATTCGATCCCTACAAGGGTGTAAAGTTTTCATATTATTCATCCTTCTGGATCAAGGCCTATATATTGAAATTTATCATGGACAATTGGCGTCTTGTGAAGATTGGGACGACGCAGGCACAGAGGAAGCTGTTCTATAACCTGAATAAAGAAAGGGAGCGTATCTCCGCCCTTGGTTTTGAGCCGGTACCGAAACTCATCTCGGAGGGTCTTGGCGTCTCGGAGCAGGAGGTCATAGACATGGAGCAGCGGATGGGTTCATGGGAGGTGTCTCTTGATGCGCCGGTCCAGGACGATTCGGACGACAGTCATCTTGATTTTCTGCCTAGCCGTGACGCTTCAGTCGAATCTAGACTTGCGAGAGAGGAGATGTTAGGACACCTGAGAAAACACCTGGCAGATCTGAAGGATACGCTGAAGGGCAAAGAAAGGATAATCTTCGAGAGACGTATGCTTACCGACGAGCCGGCTACATTGCAGGAGCTCGGGGAGAAGTTTGGTGTTTCAAGGGAAAGGGTGAGGCAGATAGAGTCGAGGTTGAAGAAAAAGGTGCAGCAATATCTAAAAGATAGGGTGAAAGATATCGAATCTTACCCTGAAGGGATAGGCGAGGCGTGAATCTACATAAAATGATCTTATATTGTCTGATTTTGCCTGCCATGGCCCTGTTTTTCTCCGCTGACGCAATGGGCGGCGAGAGGGCTACATTGAAAGAGGCGGCTTATGCATCTTATATGCAGGCCACCATTGAAAGGCAGGAGGGGCGTTTTGACGCGGCAGTAAATCATCTCGAGCAGGCCCTTAAAATGGACCCTGGATCTGTGGCTATAGTCAAGGAGTTGGCCGAGACTGTTTTTCAAATGGGTGATTTTGATCGATGCAAGAAATGGGCTGAAAAGGCGATAGATATGGATCCAGATGATCTCGGGCTGAAGGTTATGCTGGCGCGTTGTCATGCGGCACAGGGCGATTATGATGCCGCCTTGTCTATCCTTGACGGGGTTTTGAAGACCGATCCAGGCTATCAGGACGCCCTATTTCTCCAAGGGTCGATTTACGCGCAGTCGAATGATCTTGTAAAGGCCGAAGAGGCATT
>NZ_JBMFRG010000068.1:0-8863 GCF_049968175.1 Dissulfurimicrobium sp. | reverse complement strand
GGCTTCATGCCGTATCCCAGGAAGAAATAAACAGGCTTATAGTTCATAAGGCGTTTGAAGGAAAGACGGTCTGCCGCCTCAAAGGAGGGGACCCGTTCATCTTCGGGCGGGGGGCCGAAGAGGCTCAGACACTTGCCCAGGCTGGCATACCATTTGAGGTGGTGCCAGGCGTGACATCCGCCATAGCCGTCCCTGCATATGCAGGCATCCCGCTTACCCACCGGGCCTGCACCGCATCCGTTGCCTTTATAACAGGCCATAGAAAACTGGATGCAGAGGAAGCAGATGTGGACTGGGAAGGGCTTGCAAAGGGCGTAGGCACCCTTGTCTTCTTGATGGGCATGACGAATCTTCCTGAAATAGTAAAAGAGCTGATCAAATATGGACGCCCCCCTGACACGCCAGCCGCTGTCATAAATTGGGGCACGACGCCGCTCCACAGGTCCGTCATCGGCACACTCAAAGATATCGTCGGAAAGGTAAAAGATGCCGGCATCAAACCCCCTTCTATAATCGTAATCGGGGATGTAGTAAAACTCAAAGACGAGATCAATTGGTTTGAATCAAGACCACTGCTCGGGAAAAAGATACTTATAACACGCGCAAGGGAACAGGCAAGCACACTCTGCGCCATGCTTGAGGAAAAAGGGGCCTATACAATAGAACTCCCAACTATTGCAACCATAGAACATGACGACCATGCCGTGCTGGACGAAGCTATCTCCCGCCTTTCATCTTTTGACTGGGTGGTATTTTCCAGTGAGAATGCGGTCCAATTCTTTTTCAAACGCCTTTTTTCCCTGGGCCTTGATCTAAGGGCGCTGTCCGACATAAAGATCGCGGCCGTAGGACCCGGAACAACAGGATACCTAGCATCTATGCACCTAAAGACAGACCTGATGCCGCAACAAGACTTCAAGGCAGAGGGCCTTGTGGAGGCATTCAAGGGCCTGGATATAAAAGGCAGGCGGGTGCTCATTCCAAGGGCCGAAAAGGCAAGAGACGTGCTGCCAGAAGGCCTTAAGGCCCTCGGCGCCGATGTCGATGTGGCTGTCTTATACAAAACCATTGCGCCTGAAGCGGACCCAAAGGTCATTGAAGAATTGAAAGATAGCGATATAGATGTCGTCGTCTTTACAAGCTCTTCAACGGTCAAAAACTTCCTTGATATTGTGCCAACCGAGCTGGGAGACACCCTGCTTAAAAGAGCAGCTGTCGCGTGTATTGGGCCCATTACTTCAAAAACTGCGCGCGATCTGGGATTTAGTGTGGAGATAGAGCCGAGCCGCTCAACCCTTGACTGTCTGGTTGCGGCTATAGAGTCCTATTTTGCAGGTTAATTTCTCAAAGGTCTCCATGGACCCAACCGCCCTAAAGGAAAGGCTTGAGGATCTTTACACCAGATTTAACAGGAGGGAGCTGGTTCACCCCGATCCACTCGAATTTCTCTATAACTATCCCGAACCCATGGACAGGGAGATCGCAGGGCTGATCGCATCATCACTTGCCTATGGGAGGGTTGGACAGATATTGAAGAGCGTCTCAATAGTCCTTAACAAATTAGGCGACCTTCACAAATCCCTTTTAAAACTCAGCCGCTCCGAACTCTTTGACATGTTTGACGGCTTCAGGCACCGCTTTACAGGCGGGCAAGAGATTGCCGCACTCCTCTTCGGCGTCAAAAAGGTAATCGAGGACAACGGCTCTCTGGAAAGATATCTCATGTCCTTCATCAATCCCTTGGATGATACCATCTCCCCTGCCCTTTCCAAATTCATAAGGGGCATCTGCGCCGCATCCGGCGTAAAGTCCATGTATCTGTTGCCCGATCCAGCGATGGGAAGCGCGTGCAAAAGACCATTCCTCTTTTTAAGATGGATGGTCAGGTGCGATCAAGTGGATCCAGGCGGTTGGCATGGGATCCAGCCTTCGATGTTGTTAGTCCCTGTCGACACCCATATGTTCAAGATCGCCAAACATCTTGGATTTACCATCAGAAATCAGGCCGATCTCAAAACAGCCGTTGAAATTACAAATAAATTTAAAAAGATAAATCCTTCTGATCCGGCAAGATATGATTTTGTCCTTACACGCTTTGGCATAAGACCTGAAATGGATCGTTCGATCCTGATATCAGAACTAAAAAAGCAAAGGGCGCGCACCCCTAAAGACCACTTCGATTGTTGACTAAAGGTGATAAAATCATATTTTTAAAATGACAAACGATCTTTCTATAATCCAAGACTTTCTGGTATAATTTTTTTTAATAATCTGAAAGAAATGCAAAGATGAATATATATTGTCCTACAGATCCACCTGAGTTTTCATCAGTCCTGGCCAGAATCCGTCAAAAACACGACGACTACGAAAACTATGCATTTAGCATACTCCAGGACAGGGCTATAATGGCATTTTTCGATCTCGCCCAGGAATATGAGACTCTGGACAACTTCTATAGAATCTGTGTCTTTGTCCCAAAGGAATTTTTTGATTTCGACTGCTGCCTTTACTTGGTAGACGCCGAGACCAAGCGTCTCCAAATGGCCTGCGACTCATTGACAGGATTGTCCGTATGCGGCATGGAGCCTCCGCCAGAGATCAGGATAAGCGATTCATCTTATGAAGCCGGTGACTCATTCGTAAGTCCTATAAAGGGCAATCTCAGATGGCTGGCTGCCAAACCTCCGGCCAAGGCAGATGAGGTGATAGGGATGTTTGAGGTCTTCCCGCTATCATATTTCGGAGAAAAAGACAAGCTATTCTTTGAGAAATATGCAAATAGGATAGGCTATAACCTCCATCACAAGATGATAACCATTCAGAATGAAAAACACCTAAAATTCATAAATACCCTGATCGCCGATATTGAGCACAATGTAATTACACCAAATATGCTCTACAAGGTCTTTCTTAATAACTTCCGCAAAAGACTCTCAGAGATGGAAGAAATATACAAAACATGGAGCGAAAAGATCGAAAGTCCTGAATGTAAAAATTGTAAACAAGTCAAAGAGATCGAAAAGCTACGTCTTGATGCAATCAATATCCATGCAGAACTTATAAAGCAATACAATGAAATCGAAAAACACTATCAAAATACCAGCCTCTTTTTGGAAAGTCTACTTCGGAGAGAACACTTTGAAAAAGGTGCTTTTGTATTGAGGCGCAAGCCATGCAACTTCAGAAAAGAGATTATCGAGCCTCAACTGGACCGATACAGGGCAAGGCTTGAACGCAGAGGTATACGCATAGATGAACACCTAGGCGGCATACCTGACGAGGAGATACCCCTGGCTGTTGACATAGGCCTTATCTCTCAGGTCTATGCAAATCTTTTTTCCAATGCCGAAAAATATTGCGAAGAGGTACCTAACGAATTCGGACAGCCAGTAAAATTCATGGCCTATGGACGTGAAATCATAAAAGACTTCTTTGGGAAAGGCAGACATGGAATAAAATTCAACGTATTCACTACAGGGCCTCATCTTGATCAGGAAGATGCAAGAAGGATATTTAATGAAGGCATGAGGGGTAAAAATGTCGGGAACAAACCAGGAACAGGTCATGGACTGCACTTTATAAAAAAAATAATAGAAGTGCATGATGGTGTGGTTGGCTATGAACCAACTCCCTTGGGCAATAACTTCTACTTCATACTCCCGCTGCAGGGCAACTCGCCGCAAGACCAAAAAACTGAACAATCGGCAACAGGGGATGCCTGTCCGGTCTGAACGTCACTCGCCGTAGGTCAACCTTATGACTTTTCCAAAGTTATCAGAAAATCTCAATCCGGAACAACTCGAAGCCGCCATGACACTGAAAGGTCCGGTGTTGGTTATAGCAGGGGCCGGAAGCGGCAAGACGCGGACCCTTGTATTCAGGGTGGCAAACCTCGTACGATCCGGGATCGAGCCGTTCAGGATATTGCTCCTAACCTTCACGAAAAAGGCGGCATCCACCATGCTGTCAAGGGCGTCGGAACTCATAGGACAAAGGTGTGAACAGGTAGCCGGCGGCACATTCCATGGCTTTGCAAACAGTATGCTGAGGAGGTATGCCCATGTTGCAGGCTACCCCAAGACCTTCACTATTCTTGACCGATTGGATGCCCAAGACCTGCTGCAATTCCTGGCAAAAGAACTTGGACTTGCAGGCCCAGGCAAACACTTTCCTGGCAAGGCCGCCCTTGCCTCCATTGTAAGCAAGGCTGCGAACAGAGACCTAGGCATAGACGGCCTGTTTGAAAAGGAGATGCCGCATCTTCTGCCTGAACTTGATGGAATGAAAAGGCTCGTATCAGTATATAACGAATATAAAAAGGTCCATGCCCTCATGGACTATGACGACCTCCTCATCGTCTGGAGGGATGTCCTCAAGACAGACTTAAGCGTAAGGGAGGCTATAGGCGATAGATTCCAATATATCATGGTGGACGAATATCAAGACACAAACACCATCCAGGCGGAGATCATCCGCCTGATGGCGACTGGTCACGACAATGTAATGGCGGTCGGAGACGACGCACAGTCCATCTACTCCTTCAGGGGGGCGAACTTCAAAAATATCCTTGATTTCCCAAAGGTCTTTCCAGGTACAAAGATAATAAAACTGGAGAGGAACTACAGGAGCACCCAGCCCAATCTGGACTGTACAAACGCTATCATCGCTAATGCGCAGGAACGTTTTGCAAAACGGCTGTTGGCGCAAAGGACGGGTGGCAGGCCGCCCAGACTCTATATAGCAAGAGACGAGCAAGACCAGGCGCGGTTTGTCGCTGAAGAGATATCGAGGCTGATCAAAAGTGGACATCGGCCGTCCGAGACGGCGGTGCTCTTCAGGGCTGGTTTTCATTCCTTCCATATAGAGGCTGAGCTCAAAAACCGCTCCATCCCGTTTATAAAACGAGGCGGGATGCTGATGGCTGAAGCGGCTCACATAAAAGACCTGCTCTGCCTCATGCGCCTGCTAATAAATCCGCTGGATCGTCTCGCGCTAAATAGGGTCTTATTCATGTTTGAACGTCTGGGTGAAAAGGGAGCGGAAAAAATATTCGCCGATATGGTCAAGAGCGACGATCCCATTGAACGCCTGACAGGGTATGAGACCAAAGCCGCCTGGGGGGATGCCGTAAGAGGGCTTGGAGCATTGATAAAAGGACTGCAAAATACCCAGCTGGGCCTTCAAGATATAATAGCCAGGCTTACAGACTGGTATAGGCCGCACCTTGAACGCATTCATCCAGAGGACTATCCGAAACGTCTACAGGAACTCGATTACCTGAGGGGTATAGCCGTCCGCTATGAAGACGCCGTCTCCATGCTTGCGGACCTCGTACTTGAACAACCGGAAGAAGACGAGGCAGGCAGCAGTGACCGCGACCGCATCTGCCTCTCGACCATACACTCGGCCAAAGGTCTCGAGTGGAAAACGGTCATCATCATATCCATGGCTGAAGGGCGATTCCCAACGACAGGTGCAAGAGATGGAGATCTCCTCGAAGAGGAACGCAGACTCTTTTATGTGGCATCAACACGGGCAAAAGATAACCTCTATTTCTGCTATCCAGCCTTCATAACTGTCTCAGGTTCAGGCCTTATGCCAGCCAAACCGTCGAGATTCCTGAAAGAGATACCATCAAACTTTATAGAGATAATAAAATCAAAAGATGACGCCACGTATAGATCCGACGGCGGCGGTGCCCGGTGCCGACAACCTGGATATCAAAGAGACTATGATAATACGCAAGCGTCCGCTGCAGTCGAGACAGAAGCTGCAGCAATGGACGAGCCAGGGATGTTCAAGGCGGGCGAGAGGGTTAGACATCCCATCTTCGGCCCGGGCAGGGTGACACAGATTATGGGGCATGAAAAGGTCAAGGTCTTCTTTGATGCAACAGGAGAAAAGACCCTGCACCTTGCATATGCAAAACTTAGTCGCATAGGAAGATAGATGACGAACATCTTGTATCTCAGAAGCGTATTTACAGGTGAAGACATATATTTTAATCGGTTCATCGAGAGACTTGATACGGATCGCTTCAGGCCTATCATATGTTATCTGCGCGGACCTGTGCCAAAGGATACCGAGCTAGCCCAAAAGGGATATGAGGTCTTTGGATTGCCGTATAAAAGACAAGAGCTCAGGTATTTCAATCCAAAAATTATTTTTGAGTTAAAAAAGATATTGGCGAAAAAGAACATAGGTATTGTTCATGCATATCGTCACAAACCAACTGTATATGCAGTGCTTGCTGCGTTTACAAATAAAGACATAAAGATTATATCTCATGTCTTATCTACAAGACGAAGCAGATCGATAAGCAGAAAGCTTCAAAATTTGATACTGATGCAGCGAGTAGATGCAATAATAGGCGTATCCGCTGCGGTAAGCGATGATATCAAAAAAAACAACTATCTTATTGACCAAAAAAAGATAAGAACCATCTATACCAGTGTCGATCTGGAGAGATTTGTGTCGCTACCGGATCAAAAAACAGCACGCTCACGCCTCGGCCTCCCCCAAGATGGGTGGATCTGGGGCACAATCGGGAGGCTTGCCCCGGTAAAAGGCCATGACATACTGCTCAAGGCCTTTGCGGCAGGCAATCTAGGCAGAAAGGGCTGCCATCTGGCCATCGCAGGCGACGGAAGGCTGCGCGCTTGGCTCGTTCAGGAGGCTGAGAAGCTGGGCATAGCCGACAATGTGACCTTTCTCGGTCATATAGCCGATATCCCCTGTTTTTTGGCAACACTCGATGGATTCGTATTTCCATCCAGACAGGAAGGGCTTGGCCGTGCACTCATAGAGGCCCTTGCAGCTGGCCTACCATGCGTCGCCAGCCGGATAGGCGGCATAGAAGAGATACTACAAAGGCTATGCGCGGACGGCCATGCGTTTCTTGTGCCCCCTGAAGACGACCTAGCCCTTTTAAGTGCCATGGAAGACGTAATGAACAAAGACCAGGGCTGGCGGGCTGATGTAGCGTCGGCATCAAAGGATGCCACATTTCTCTTCGGGATCGACGGATTTCTGAAACAGATGGATGCAATGTATAGTGATCTTGTCTCTAAATAATCTTAGCCTTTTCCCGAAAACTGAGCCGTTGTCAGGTCAGCAATCCCTGTCTGGAACCTCGAAAGCGAGCCCGCACCTCTCCAAATTTTTTATTGATAACGTTAAATCCGGCTTATTTTGACCATGGCCTTTTTGACAATCTTGTATCTGAAAACTCAAAAAGCACAGGGTCCAGCCTTAAGATCGACCCACAATCGCCATTATTAATAATAACAGATTTTTGTGACTAACGTCTAAACCGAAGATAAAAAGCCGACTTGCCGCGAAACATCCCTCTGAAGCGCTGATGGGCTAGGTATGTGTAGTCAAAAGCTAATGTAGCAATCTCCCCTTTGGTGTCTATATGTCTATATCAAAGACACCTCCAGCTCCTGACATCCCGAGTTCAGCTTAATAGAGGCTGCGTAAATGTAGGATCTGGACTCAGGATGCACATATGGTGCCGAAGGGGGGACTCGAACCCCCACGGGTCTCCCCGCCACCCCCTCAAGATGGTGTGTCTACCAATTCCACCACTTCGGCGATTATAATCTTGTAATAATCGTCTAATGCCTCGCGTGCCTATCAGATCAAATTACGGTCATTTTTTTGTTTTTGCACCAGGCACCCCTGCAGGAGCTGTTTTATTGCCCCCTGTCGTCTTGGTGGTGCTGGTTTCCGGTGCGGCAGGGGAAGCTGGCTGCGTAATTTTTACATTCTGCATAACAGACTCCGCCCCGCGCCTTGAAGACATATAGGTAAGGCCCAGCGATGTAAGCATAAACGCCACCGCCAACGCGGTGGTAAACTTGCTCAAAAAACTGGCTGGCCCTGCACTGCCAAAAACCGCCTCGCTTGAACCAAAGACAGCGCCCATCTCGGCACCTTTGCCTTGCTGCAACAAGACGGTAATCACCAACAAGGCACAGACAATCACATGTATAACGACTATAAATGCAAACATCACCCTATTTTACAGCGAACCATATCAGCGAATTTTTTGGGATCGAGCGACGCGCCGCCTACCAGTACCCCGTCAACATCAGGCATGGCGACAACCCCCTCGACATTTTTCAAATTAACTGAGCCACCATACATTATCCGGATACCATCTGCAATAGTTGAATTGAAATTTTGGCCCAGATATGAACGGATATGTGAATGCACATCCTGAATCTGATCCAATGCAGCGGCCCTACCTGTACCTATAGCCCAAACCGGCTCATAGGCCAGGGCGATCTCGCCTAACATACCTTGGTCGATCTCTGCCAAGGCCGAAGAGATCTGCCTGTCAAGCACTTCGAATGTTAGACCAGCCTCTCTCTCATCAAGCTTCTCACCAATGCAAAGCATGGGTTTAAGACCTGCATCCAAGGCAGACCGCACCTTCCTAGCTATCAGCCTGTCATCTTCGCCGAAGATATGCCTCCGTTCCGAGTGTCCAAGTATGACCCATCTGACCCCAAATTCCTTTAACATCACAGGGGACACCTCGCCAGTAAACGCCCCTTCCCTCTCAAAATACATATTCTGGGAGGCAAGCGAAACAGAGATGCCACTCCGCATCATCTGAGATGCAGCGGCCAAGGCGGTAAACGGGGGCGCTACAACCACCTCACGCCCTAAAATCCCATCTATGGCAGGAAGAAATACACTAAAAAAGTCCCTTGTCTCCGCCGCAGTCTTGTTCATCTTCCAGTTTGCAGCAAAAATTGGGATCCTCTTGAAATGACCCATTACCTTGCACACCCCTCCAACGCCACTATCCCTGGCAGTTCCTTACCCTCCAGCAGCTCCAGAAAGGCCCCAC
>NZ_JBMFRG010000067.1:4899-8917 GCF_049968175.1 Dissulfurimicrobium sp. | reverse complement strand
AACTCTTCATAGGGACGTTATCATAACAATCGCCCTTTTCACTCATCGATACCTTACTTTGGTGTCAACTAAAACCATCATAGATCTTGGTGCACTATTGCCTATAAGGCGGTTCCAATCCGTTAAACATAGGACAATGCTTTACATTCAAGATTTTTAGTTCGGCTTTTTCCGCATAAGCTGTTGCAGCTAAAACGGCATTCGCAAGTCCAACCCCATGCGATTTGCCGAAATCGCGCTTGAAGAGCCCGCCTATTTTGGCAATCTCGCCGGTTATTGGAACAACGCGAGATAGAGAGATAAAATTTTCCAATACAGTTAGTTCGGTATTTCCTTTTACACCGGCACACAATTCAGCAGCTACGATCTTTCTTTTTTTTACGGGCGTCGGTTGTTCGGCATGATGGATTTTTCCTCCCAATGACTTGATGTAGGCCGTAATATCAGCCATGTCAGCGTCTTTGGGATCAATGCCTTTCCTTTGAGCGCCATTTCAATGGGGTATTTCACCATCATCACCGGATGCCTCGCCCCTGGCCATGAGAGGGCCTTCTTGTTCTTGGGCCTGATGATAGTGGGCTTGGTCCTGCCGCCGAACTGATGTATGGCCGCATACTCGACATTTGTCCCCACCTCGGCGCTGGTGGCGTCGGAACGTGATGTGATGGAGTTTTTAAGCCTGCCTGTATCCATGAGGGTCTGGCCGTTCTGTCTTAGAGCGCGCTTGCTGGGCTTCCATTTATCCGGCCTTCCGCCCTCGGCGAAGTTCCTCTGAACCGCCGATTCCATCATCCTGGCCACTGTCCGCATGGCGGGCGTAAGGTCTCCAAGCCTGGCCTGGAGACCCTTCAGTGCATCCATTACCTCCCTGTCGTCTATAGTGATGGTTATGTTAGGCATAAGTTGAGCCATGGAAGATAAAAAATAAAATATTCATCTGGTGGCATACTCTAGCCGGTATTGGGATACACATATTATTGACTCCTTTTCAAACAGTGTTTAAGCTATGATTAACAGGTGCATGACAACCGGAAAACCGCTCAGGCCGGTTGGACTTGCCGATTCTTCGGCCAGCCCCATGATGGAGTTGAGCGACCATCCATGCACCTGCATTTTAGATTGGTTCATATCTGTTGGGGTCATTCAGGTTTGATCCTTGGACCACCCCCGCTGTTATAATCATATTTGCCCTTCCTTTTCCGATCTTCTTGTCAAATTTAATTACAAACTTGATAATCTTATTGCTTCCCACCCGTGCAAACGTCACCAGCGCCGCCGGGTCCTCTTTATCTATGTACCACTGAGCCTCTTTCCATTTTTCAGGAAGGTCAAGCAGCTCCTTGAAGGTTATCCCCGCGCCCCTGGTGTTCTTGGCGTCATCCAGAATGTGCGTGACGCCTGTATCCGTCAGCATTACCAACGATATTACAGGTTGCTTCTCAAGCCTGTCCAGCACCGCCGTGGGTATAACCCCTATCGGCCACACCTCGCCCTTGGGTGTTCCCCTGTCGTCCATGACCTGTTTTACCCAGCCATCGAATGTCGTGCTGGATTGCAGCCGATCCGCCTCGACCAGGGACTGAAGCGCTTCTAAATCCTCCTGCCTCAGCCTGTTTTTAAGCTGCGGGCATATCAGTTCCCCGTCCGCAAACTCACTGAACCGTGTCCCACATATATCATCTATCAGCCCCTGCAGGACGGCCTCCCTTAAATCCGCCCTGACGCCGGTGAAATCAGGTTTCCATGCCACCTCGCCTGGGTTGGACGCAAAGCCTGGGTCGGGGATGAGCGGGCGGGCCGGAAGCCGGTTGCCTGTTACAGGATCAATCGGTTCTATCAGGTCGCCCGTCGGGTCTTCCGTCTCAACATGAAGGCCTCTGGCCTCCATCTCGGCACTGGACAGGGCCCGCACGGAGCAACGGCAGTTATAGCCGTTCGGCGGATACCAGGTCTTCCAGAACGGGTGGTCGGCCCGGAATATCAGGCCGGAGATCGCCCTGTGCGTGGGGCGTGTGCGTGAGTCGTTGACCGCCTGATACTGCCAGTATGGTAAATGGGGCGAGAGATATCCTCAAGAGGCGTCCTCTTGAAGAAAATATCCGTACCTCAACTTCCACCTTTTTTTGATTTTATTAAAGCCGACAAGGGGATTCGAACCCCTGACCTGCTGATTACGAATCAGCTGCTCTACCAAC
Source organism: Dissulfurimicrobium sp. (assembly GCF_049968175.1). Classification (NCBI taxonomy): domain Bacteria; class Deltaproteobacteria; genus Dissulfurimicrobium; species Dissulfurimicrobium sp. Next base: position 6,722 of record NZ_JBMFRG010000067.1, on the reverse strand, counting down.
TGAGCTACGTCGGCTTCATTTCTATGAATTATCAATGTTTGTGCGGTATTAGCATAAAGTATCTTAAAAATCAAGATAGGCCATCAAACGGCTTTTGTTAAGCCGGTCTTAAAGCCAGCCTGCATGGTGATAATCGGTCTTTTGATTAAAAAAGCTGAACGAGGTATGCCTGGGTAGCCAGGTAGATAGACAGGGCAGATACATTATATTATTTGGGGCTCCGCCCTGTCTCGGCTCGGCTCACTTACTGATTTTGCAACACCCTTTTCCGTTGTTCAGGATTTAAGATATTCCTTGCGTCTATAACCGTGGTTACAGCCATTTTTGCATATCCCTTGACAGACCGGATATTTCGTCTATCTGTCTGGTAACAGCCTGCTTGTCAGGATTGGCCTTATTCATCAGCGTTTGCAGTTTCAGGGTTGCTATCTGGAGACTGGCGCGTTTCTGAATAAATGCTATCTCAAGCTCCTCCTTGATCTTCTGGATGTGATCCTTCTGATCCTGTGTCAGTCCCAACTGGGCACTGTTCGCAAGATAACCGTCAACTTCCTTTACATACTGCATTATCGCCATGTTGGGACAACCCATCATCCCCATCATGTCATGATGCTGGTCCATCATCATACAATGGCCCTTCATCATGGACGGCCTCATCTTCATCATCCCCTGCCCCATCATTCCCATACCTTGGCCCATGCCTTGATCTTGAGCCTGCTGCTGTCCCTGGACATCCGTCTGCCCAGGCTGCCTAGTCATGTCCATCTGGGCGAATGCCGGGGTAACAATGAGCAGTGTGATAATGCCGATTCCTGCCAGATAAGACCTCTTCATAGATAATTCCTCCTGTGTTTGATAGAAATTTAGGGGTTATTGGCCCAGCGTCGCCTCTATTCGAAAGCGCTGCATCAAGCCGTTTGCATAGGTGTACCACCATGAACCATCCTGACTCTGGCTGAAACCAGGGGTTATATTTGTTGTGTCGGCATTGGAAACCACCATCGATGACATAAGAGTAAGTCTATACGAGACCTGCCCATCGGTCCAGGTGACGCTGATCGAACCGTCGGCGTTCATTTGAATATTTGACATCCCAGGCAACTTCCCCAGACCTGCCATTACTTCATCGGCATGGGCGAAGGCGGGACGGAAATTTTGCGAGAACCCGTCGGTATAGCGGAGACTGAATGGAGAAAAATCAGTCAACCCTGGGGGCAATTTGAGCCCTGCAGTATCCGTACCATCTCCAAAAACAGCTTCAGGGTCCGGACGAAGAGAAAAGCCATACGGGAGACCAGGATAGTTTATTATAAATGAACCATCGGCCTGATATGTCATGGTTATCTGCATGCCAAATGCACTGTCGACCAATGCTTCAAAATCATCGACATTATGAAAATAGGGCATAGCGGTAAAGGTGCCATGGGATGTGACCATTATGAGTGAACCGTCAGGTCCAAAATGGATGGATGGACCTTGAGTGCCTGCGGTCTGAGAGGCGTTGAAACCTGTTTCAGGCACCATATAGGCGAATACATGCCCTGGTTGTTTTGAATAAAGAAAGATGGTGCCATTGGGCTCCTGGGCCATTCCTGAAAATAAAGCCGTATTCGTAATTATGGAGTTCAGTTCTGATACCGGACCTGCCATATCAAAGGTATTGGGTCCTTTCATCCACGGCCTGTCAGGCATATGAAATATCGGCATGCCACCCGTGCCAATACCTGGATTACCTGGATTTGTCCCTGGCCCCATTGGGGCGGCATTGATCTGTGTCGCCGATGTCAACGTAAAAATGACAATAAAAAGAATGTGATACAATT
>NZ_JBMFRG010000067.1:0-4799 GCF_049968175.1 Dissulfurimicrobium sp. | reverse complement strand
CTTTGGGATTTAACCAGCCGGATTTAAATATCTTTGAGCGGGCACGCTTCGCATCGAGGCGCATTTTTTTTACAATACTGTTTTCCGAGGGCAACCCACAGCGCATGGTATTCGTTGAAAAACGATACATCCGCAGGAAGATGGTCCATAAAGAGCGCCCTGATATCGTCGTAAACGGCATCTTCATCAACCAGGCCGTGCCGCAGGAGCGCCCTGCAGGTATAGGCATCTACCACAAAAGTGGGAAGCCCGCCAGCATATAGAAGGATGCTATCGGCAGTTTCAGGCCCTATGCCCTTTATGTCCAGGAGCAGCGGCCTCAATTTGTCGAGGCCAATGGAAAACATATCATCCAGGTCGGCGTTGAAACGTTCGACAAGAAAGGAGACAAAGGCCTTAAGCCTCTTGGTCTTTATATTGAAATAGCCTGCCGGACGTATAGCATCTGCGATCATCTCATAAGGGAGGGTGTAAAGAACGATCGGGTCAAGTATGCCCTTGGCCTTCATATTTGAAATGGCCTTGCTGACGTTGTCCCAACTTGTATTTTGCGTAAGAATCGCCCCCACAGAGACTTCAAAAGGCGTCTCCCCTGGCCACCAGTGCTGGGCGCCGAATTCAGCAAAGAGCCGCTCATATATCGAAAGAAGCCTATCTACCACAGGGCCATAGTGATTTCTACTGCTCGAGACATCGCTTTTCATCCTAATGCCGCCTCATAATCCTAATCGGATCTTATCAAATAGACATAGATCAGAAAGGCGAGTATCATGATGCATATACTTATAAATACCCCAAGATCTTTCAGCGAGAACCCCTCGCCTTTTGGGAGGGTATACACTACAGCGAACCATAATGCCGCCGCACTCACAACTGTAACCAGGGTGCGCACCATTTTTAAAAGAGCAAGTACGGCAAGGACGACCAGAAACGGAATGGCTATATGTGGATTGTGCGCAAGGCTTAAGGGGTCGGTACCGGCCAGACGAGAAAATATGGCCTCAGTCCGCAGATTCTCTAGAATGAGTTGCCAGTTCATGGCCATCCTTTTATTTATTGTCTAATTTTGTTCATTTTGTTAATGATGTTAATTTGAATGTTCGATTTTAACAACCCAAGATCTTTAATAAACACATTTATTGTAGGTGTCAATTATATAGCACCTCTACAAGACTTTTATTGCAAGATGACGGGTGGTATTTAACAATGCCCTATAGCCAAATCATCGCTTTGATGCTCGCATTGCTCATTGTGGTGGACGCGCCTGTAGATATAAATCCGTTCATGTCCGCCTGGTCTGTCGCTGCCTTCTGGTTATTGAAGGCCACAGCCTTTGCGTTGCTGGTTTTTCGACTCGCTGGAAACAAAAAGATTGGATCGATCGGTCTGTTGCAGGAAAAACTGCAGTGGCTATCGCTTTTTGCACTTGCAATAGACTTTTATGTATTTGATTTAAAAATTTTTATAGCTCATCTCATCGCCTGGCCGACTCCTGGCCTGGTCAATATATGTTCTCTGGGCTTTTATCTAATATATCTCATTATGGCTTGGGCCGCCTGTTGGTTGGGCCTTAAAAAGCGCGGGCTTGCAACCATCTCCATCCAAGACGAAATAGATCTTAGATTGAGATTGGTGCTTCCCGCTATAATTCCCTATCTTGCTGTCACCTTGGCCGGCGACATTATCGGCAGAGTCCAGTGGCCTGGATTTAATGATTTCATAAATAGCGCTGCCGGCGAGGCCATCTCCGTTACAATCGCCTTTATCACTATAATTGTTTTTGTGCCCCTGATGATCAAATTTATATGGAGGTGCAAACCTATCCCAAAGGGACATGTCAGAGACCTGATCGAGGGGTTCCTGAGGCGTTCAGGGTTAAAATATCGTGAAATACTTCTGTGGTCCCTTGACGGGCAGAGGCTGTGCACTGCAGCGGTTCTGGGTGTCATACCAAGTTTTCGTTATATCCTTCTCACCCCCTGCCTCATCCAAAACCTTACGCCGGAAGAAATAGAGGCCGTCCTTGCCCACGAGTCCGCCCACGTCAGGAGGAGGCATATGCTGTGGTATCTTGTCTTTATAGGCATCTACAGCCTGATATTCTACAGACTGTTTGACGCCGTTTGGATATGGCTTGTTTCACAACGGCCGTTTTTAAGGGCCATTTTTGATCTGAGAGACGCCCCGCCTGGCATCGTTTCCCTGCTTTCAAGCCTGCCGCTCGGTCTTGCATTGGTTCTCTATTTCAGGTTTCTGATGGGCTACTTCATGAGGAATTTTGAGCGCGAGGCAGACCTTGCCGTATTCGATGCGCAGGGGCGCCCATGGCATTTGATAAACGCCCTTGAAAAATTGGCGCTCATTTCAGGCGGTATAAGAAACCAGCCGAGCTGGCACCACTACAGCATTGCCCAGCGGGTGGAATTTTTACAGGATGTCGCGCAAAATCCGTCATTAAAGACGGCTTTTTTAAAAAAACTCAGGCAGAAAAAGGCCCTTTTCCTGCTTGTAGCCTCGTTTTTGACCCTGCTACCTGGCCTTTTACCAGTAAAATCCTGGGAGGCCATTGCCAGACGGAACCTGACTCAGTTCTATCTGGAACAACCCTCAAACCACGGTAAGGCAAGACCCAAATCAAACAATCCGGAACTGGATTAACAAAAGGTCTGTCTTCTTAGGGGATATTTAAAAATCCATGTTTTGTCATTCCTGCGCAAGCAGGAATCCAGCAAAAACAACAAGATAGATTCCCGCCTTCGCGGGAATAATGGATTATTAGAGGTACCCATTTGTTTGTCATCCCACTCTGCGTTGCCAGTGTCCGCGACAACCGCCATGGCCCCTTCCTGCTTATTCCCAATTCACCTGAGACACACAGGCAACCTTGGCCGTTTGCAGCAAAATCTGTATAGCATCGACAATCTGGCGAAATTGCCAGTCTGAGATGCCACCTTTTCTGCCCATTTTTTCCAAATAGCGGGTGATGTCCGCCACTTCCTGGGCCGCCAGCTTTTTCCCTTCAGCCGCCCGGATATACTCTTCAGCCCGGACCACATACCAACGCATGGCGGCCTGCTTAACCCCGTGTTCTCGCAGTTTTTCCAGATAACGATCCCAAAATCTGGCTACGTTTTTGTCGTTGCTTGTTTTTGTGTAAGGCGCGTGGTATTTTTTTAAGTGTGTATTGTGGTGGTCAGGAAAAAACATCGTCCCTCCCATTATCATACACAGAATATGGAACTTATCAATAGACAGATTCTGCCTAGCACAATACTGGCTCATTCTGTCTAATACACTGTTAGCTTTCATTTGGAAGCGCGATGGCAACCAAAATATCTGAGATAACGAGAAGAGACATTTTCGCTCTTGTCTTCCTTGAGAAGATAAACATCTACGGTCGGCTCGAAGAAATCGAGTTTTTGTCCAGGATATGAGATATGGAGGCAATGCCTTCTACAGACTCCCGATTTAAAGATGCCAAGGACGATATATGGCAGCACACCGTAAACAATGATGACTGGGAAGCCGATTGGGTGTTTTCCGATTCTCGCTTCAATCTGATGCGAGGCGATGACGAAACATTTCTGAGATTTCTCTGTGAATCTATCCATCCAGTAGTGAGGTCTGATGTAACCGAGTGCGAGCGGCTTTGCCAGCTTTACAACAACTGCTTAAAGAACGACGGGTTCCAGTTGGTCGAAAAAGCACGGATATCAGGAAAGCCGATATTTGTTGGCAGGTATGTGGGTGTCCACATTTCTCCTGGTATTCGTGCCGCAAGAGAAACACTTTCTGGAACGGATGTTACCTACGTCTCACAGCAAATCACTCGCATGGAAGCTGCTGTGAATCAAGACCCCGAGCTCGCAATCGGTACGGCGAAAGAGCTAGTCGAAACGTGCTGCAAAAGTATCCTGACGGAAGCTGGAGTAACTTTTTCAAAGGGAGACGATCTGCCGAAGCTCGTCAAGAGCACCGTGACCGTATTGCAGTTGACGCCGGATGACATACCAGAACAGGCAAAAGCTGCCGAAACAATAAAGCGGCTACTGAGCAATTTGGCATCTATTACCCAGGGCGTTGCAGAGTTAAGAAATCATTACGGGACAGGGCACGGAAAAGTTGGTGCCAATAAGGGCCTTCAGCCTCGGCACGCGAAATTAGCAGTTGGCGCGGCATCAACTCTTTCAGTGTTCTTGGCGGAAACTCATAAAGTTAGGGGCAGTAAATGAAAGCTAACCGCCGGTTGCAGGCGACGCGCATGAAGCCGCACGCGCCTGAACCGGAACGTTAGCCTCCCGAACCACCGCATGACGAAACCGACAGGTAGGACTTGATGGCACGAAAGACAAAGACCACGACTAAACGACCGATTGAATCCTACGAGCATCGGGACAAAGAGCGGATGAACAACCCGCCCGTGGGGCTGGTGACGCCGGAGACCGATCCCGAGTCTGGGCAGAAGAAGCGCTACGCCTACGACCCGCATCTCGACCCGCAACTGGTCTGGGCGGGCAAGGCCGAGCACACCTCGTTTGAAGTGCCGACGGTGTCGCTGCATGTCCACGAGCGCATCGACCCGCGCAGCATCATCGAGGCGGTACGCAAGCAAAACGGCAACGGTGCGCCGATACAGCTAGGCCTCTTCGAAGAGGAACGGGAGGAGCCCCTGCGCCAGGCGGTGGAGTTCTACCAGCACAAGCACGGCTGGAGCAACCGCCTCATCGCGGGCGATTCGCTGCTCGTGATGAACTCGCTGCTGGAGAAGGAGGGCATGGCGGGCAAGGTGCAGATGATCT
>NZ_JBMFRG010000066.1:0-8928 GCF_049968175.1 Dissulfurimicrobium sp. | reverse complement strand
ATGGCAAGGCTTGTTATGTTTACAACGCTCCTCCCGATCCTTTGGCAAAATTGTATCTCCTGCCGACCCTCTCCAACAAACCCTGCCGCACCAGACGGACTCAGAAGACCCAAAAACAGGATGATGAATAACACGCCTCCAAGACTAAAAAAGTAGCGCATTCCCGATTCAACCTCACTTGATCAATATTATCGCAACAAACAGCGAGACGATTATACGATAATATACAAATGGATAAAAGGTATGCCTTGCAACATAACGCATAAGGAAAGATACAGCCAGATAACCCGATACCGCAGCAGCAAGGGGACCCCATACAAAATCTGGGCTGAATGCACCCAGACCTTGTTGCCTGAGCAGCTTAAACCCTTCATAAAGACCTGAACCGGCTATAATCGGGGCCGAAAGAAGAAACGAAAATCTGGCCGCTGCCTCCCGCTTAAGACCCAGGAGCATAGCGGTACCCATCGTGATCCCGCTCCTTGAGACGCCAGGTACGATGGCAAGGGCCTGGGAACACCCTATTATCAGGGCATCTTTAAGGCCTATGTTCGAAAATTCCCTTTCCATGCCAGAAAACCTCTCGGCCAAGGCCAACAAGAATGCCACAGTTAGGAGCATGAACACCACAATCCACGGCGACCTAAAAACCGTCTCGGCGTATCGAGAAAAGACCAACCCGCCCAGCCCTCCCGGGATCGTTCCAAGCATCAGACACATGGGCAGGCGTCTGTACAAATTTTTATCTCTTTTATCATCATCTTTATCATCATCCCGTTTACCCCATTTAAAATAGAACAACGATGACGTCATAGAGAGCCAATCTTTTTGAAAATAAACAAGCACAGCAAACAAGGTGCCGATATGAAGCATCACATCAAAGACAAGCGGGATATCCGGCAGGCCTAGAAGGTGTTCGGCTAAAATAAGATGGCCTGAGCTTGAGACGGGCAGATATTCGGTTGCGCCTTGGAGGACGCCCAAAAATACAGCTTCAAAAAATGTCATAAGCCTTCACAAAATCCTTATTCGGCCATCCTTCATGGCTCTCGGCATAATCTGGCCGAGAGCCCCCCATTTGACCTATGATACAAACGGTATCCACGAATTTTTATATGGCTCCAGGCGATAAAAAACAAATCCAATCGTTGATCATGATACGGAGCAAGACCTTGAATACATCCCGAGCCAAGTATTCCGCTGCACACCTTGCACATTTTTACAAGCGCGCCTCAAGGCGGAGGGCTGTCCAACCAGATACACCTTCTCCTCGGCCCTGGTAATGGCCGTATAGAACCATTTATTGTTGAGCATTATATAATGTGAATTGGTGAGTGGGATGACGACTATACGATACTGCCCACCCTGCGCCTTATGTACAGTGAGCGCATAGGCAAGTTCCACAATGTCCCCAATATAGTCGAAATCATAAGCGACCACAATCCGCTCGGGATAGACGACATAAAAACGACCTGCCTCCTGGTCTATGCCGGCAACAAGACCTATGTTGCCGTTGAATATCCTCCTTATCCCCTCTCGATTGAATATTTTGCCATTCTTTATATAATTCTCCCAGGCCATAATCTCCATGTCTCTATTTTGGAGATGAACGACCTTGTCGCCGTCGAAGATAGTCATGCCTGCACTTTTGGCTTGGACATACGATCCTGTCTTTGGATTCAATATACCCTGAAGTATGGGGTTTAGGGCCTCTGTGCCAAGGCGTCCCACCCTCATGGGTGTCAGTACTTGAAAATCCCATATGGGATGGGTCAACCTTTCCTTATATTGCCGCGCCAGATCCTCTATCCGCCCCAAAATGGCATTGTTGTTCTTTTCCCTGAAGCTCCTTAACTCAGCCTCGCCCTTATTGCCCTTTTTAAGGGCAAAGATGTTGTATTTTTCCACATTGCAAAAGGCAAAATCTCTCCAGCCCTGCCTTTCAACGCCCTCAGGAACCCGCCCCTGTCTGATCTCATTTGCAAAGATGGTAAGCACGCTGTCTTCACTCTGCCGATATATCTTGGTCAGATGAACCGCTGGGATAAGTCCCGCCTCAAGGATATCTGAAAAGACATTGCCCGCACCAATTGGAGAAAGCTGGGCAGGATCTCCGACCAGAATGAGAAGTGCATCCGGCCTCAGTGCACGGGCAAGGCGGAAAAATATAGGCAGATTGACCATAGAGGCCTCATCCAGCACTACAACCCTATGCGGCAAAGGTCTTTCAGGACCATGCTCAAAGCGCCCCTCGCCTTGATACTTCAACAGGCTGTGGATGGTGAAGGCGTCATATCCAGTGGCCTTTCTGAGCCTCGCCGAGGCCATACCGGTAAAAGCACAGCATACTATCTGGTCCCGTGCCGCAAAATGCTTGGCAACGAGATCTAAAATAGCCCTGCAGACAGTGGTTTTACCAGTACCTGCATAGCCTGCCAAACCGAAGACAAGCCTCGGCTCAACAGCGATACGCCTTATTATCTCCTTCTGCTCAAAAGATAGGTCAATGCCGACAGTCTCTTCAAAGCGGCCAGTAAACTCATCGACTGTATCACAGGATACCACCTTACGGTCAGATTCGCAGGAACGCTCTTTAAAAAAATCAAGAAGCCAGTCCTCCATATGTTTATACTGCGAGAGCCCTATCTCACGGTCAGGTCCTGCAACCAAAACACCGTCAAGGATCATGGAGCTTAAAACGCCCTTCAGCATATCGTCCTCAGGCACCTGCCCATCATACGATAAGACATCGGCCATAAGCCCTGTAAGCTTCTTTTCGCCAAGATAGCAGTGACCCTCCGACTCAGCCGCATTGACCAGGAGATGCACAGCGGCAGCGCGCATGCGTGATGGTGAATGAGGTGCCACACCAAGACCAAGCGCTATCCTGTCTGCTGTCTTAAAGCCTATACCCCTTATCTCTGTGAGCCTGTAAGGATCTTCTCTGATGACATCAATGGCCTTGTCTTCAAAATGATTATAGATGCGAATGAGGAGATTCGGTGTTATAGCGCCTTTCGCCCCACTTAGATATTCGGCCAGCTCCCTCAACCCCTTGTATTTACGCCATGAACGAATAATGATCCCAAGGCGTCTTTCCTTTATGCCTTTGACCTCAAGAAGTCTCTCGGGCGCCTCATCCAGCATCTTTATCAGCCCTTCTTCGCCATAGCTCACCATAAGCGTCTCGGCGAGTTTAGCGCCAAGCCCTTTTACCACCTTTGAAAAAAAGAATAGCAATTCGCTCCCTACGGGCCTGTAGGCTGAAAAGGCAAACTGTCTGCCATATTTCGTAACAGTCCAACGCCCACTGAACTCTAGATCAGCCCCTTCAAGACCTATCTGGTTGACAACATCAGGCACATATCCCGCCGCCGTAAAAACGGCGCCGTTCTTAGGCCGCACTCTGAGCACCGCAAAACCGGTCTCTGTAGATGCATAAGTGACGCGTTCGACCCGCCCCGACAAGATCAACTCTCCATTTTCGGGGGCTATCAAGCTATCCATAAAAATAATATATACTTTATATTTGATATCTTGCATTATCAATGCTGCTAAACTTTTTGTGAAGTTTTATTGCTATTTAATCCTTGACGTAGATAAAAAAAAATGTTATCCGCTCTTATCGTTTCAACATAAGAAAGGAAATAGATCTCGGGACGTAGCGCAGCCTGGTAGCGCACCTGAATGGGGTTCAGGGAGTCGGAGGTTCAAATCCTCTCGTCCCGACCAATTTCATTTGTAGGCTTGAATTCTGGCTGTATCCTGCCGGGATCAGCAGGCTCTTTACCCATGGCATGGGTAAAGGGCTTTTTGCATGTCTAAATTGTTGATTGTTAAGGAGGGCAAGGCCATGACATTTAATCTCGCCGCTGCAAATGACAACGGATTGAATCAGAAACAGCCTGGGCATGAACTGGCAAGGCAACGGATGGGCGCTGTGATGGACACCCATCTTCTGGCCGAGATATGGCAATCTCCATTTGCTACACTGGCCGACGCCAAGGTCATAGAAAAAGCGCTCAATCTTCTCGGCAAGGACGCTACCGGCATAGACGGCCAGGATTCATACATATTCGAGGTAATAGTGCACCAATTTAGCCCATACGGCGTATCAGGCACGGCCAAGATGCCCGATGCGCATGTAATCATCCACACATGGCCTGAAAACAAATATGCAGCGGTCGATATCTATGCAAGCGACCGCGAAAAGGCATATATGGTGCTGGAGGGCATCAAAAACGGACTTGAAGCTGGATATGTACAGGTTACAGAACTACGTCGCGGCGAACTCCTCGACATCGAAGACACCTGACTGGACGGCCAGGCCAGGGAGATGACCTGGCTTAATATTATGATCAATGCAAATTTGTCATTCCTGGCAGCCTAATTGGGGATTTCATTGAAGCTAAAACGCAGTGGCATTATCGTTAATATTTAAACAATAGCTAAAACCGCCACTCCCAAAGCCGCCGTGACAATTTCATCCCTTTTAAGATTTGGGAAGTATCCAAATTATCTATAAAAAATAGAAAAGGGATCAACTACAGGAACAATCCTTATAATACCTAAGACTTGGTCTCTTCCCTTTGTCTGCGTACAAGTTGCAGTTGGAGCATCTGTTTATTAAAGATATGCTCGACAAGCAGATCTTGGTCTGCTTCATTTACCCATATAAATCTTACGGCTATCCTAAAACCCCCATCGGCATCACTGATGCACCTCAAAACCCTACCATAGCACCTTATAAATATCATCTCAGGCGGGATGAGCAGCTCTATCCTGAGCAATTGATCCCTTGAAAATGGTTCACTATGCCTAAAACCGATCCCTGCGGCGCTTATGTCGACCTCATAGAGCTCATCAGGAAGACTATCCCCCTTACCAACCAATAGATTTTTTAGGATAAAATCCAATTTTTTATCCAACATCTCAAGGATATTCGCCAAGACATCGTCTCTTTCCTTGAGCCTCTGGATGTACAGGCTTAGCTTTTTATCAAAAAATTGATACGTACTGCCTGACGATCTAAGATCCTGCCCCTTCTCGCGCAGATCCATGGCCTTTGTATATTCGTCTTCCTCCACTGCTGTAACCCGCAGAAATACCTCATCTTTTATCCTGACATATGATCTGTTGTCTTTTTTCGCCTCATCGTCATATCTCCTCATCCTACCGTTCTCCTTGTGCTGCCGATCATGACGTCCTCATATTCAGCCCCTTGTCGTCACCGATCTTCTTTTCGATAAGCGGTGTGACGTCAAGGTCGCTTGGATGACCTGACTGGACAAAAATGATCTCGACCCTCCTGTTGCCAGCCATATGCTCAGGCGTATCATTCGGAAATCTCGGCTCGCTATCCCCTTTACCAACGACGGAAAACCTTTTTGCATCAATGCCCTTGGATTCCAGGAGATAATCAACCACCGACGCCGCCCGCGCGGCGGAAAGGTCCCAATTGGAACGGTAGAGAGGGCTCTTGATCGGGAGATTATCAGTATGACCCACAACCATTACATCGCCAGGAACATTTGCTATTACCTCCCTTATCTTGTCTAAAACAGGCCTTACGTCCTCCCTTATCTTGGCCTGTCCTATATCGAAGAGGACATCATCTTTCATCCTCAGAACCACCTTGTCATTGACGGTCTCTGCCTCTATCGACTTCTTTGTCAATTCCGGCCCGAGCGCCGCCTTTATCTTTTTCATTATGAATTCATTCTTCAGCCTGATCGATGTCTCACGTGAGATATTCTCACCGCTCAGTACCCTTTTCTCAACCTTTTGCAACCCGAAACTTTGCTTCAAGGAATCCGATATCTCTTTGTATCTAGCTACATCCATTGAAGAAAATGATAGAAGCAACACAAAAAAACCGAGTAATAGGGTCATCAAATCACTGAATGAAAGCACCCAAATGGGCGTACCCTTCTTCTTGATCTTCAATCCCCATTTTTTATTCATAAATCAACCGTCTCAACCTTTTTTTGCGCTGGCAGAAAGCTGTTGAGAAATTCCTCAAGTATCTTTGGATTCAAACCTTTCTGTAGCCCGAGTATACCCTCAACAACCAATCTTTTATTTAACTCCTCCTCCTGGCTCCTGCGCTTAAGCTTGTCGGCGATCGGCAAGGCTATGAGGTTGGCTATTACAGCCCCATAGAGCGTAGTAAGCAGAGCCACAGACATAGACGGTCCGATCGACGAAGGTTCTTTCATATGGCCCAAAAGGGCAACCAGCCCTATCAAGGTGCCAATCAGGCCAAAGGCTGGCGCAGTCTCTCCTATGGCAATAAAGATGCTTTGGCCAACGCCATGTCTCTCGAGCGTGAATTCTATCTCCCTGTCAAGCGCCTGGGCTATAAATTCTGGCTGATAACCATCGACACAATACATGACGGCCTTTCTAAGGAACGGATCGTTAATCGGGACCTTTTCAAGCCTGAGAATCCCTTCCTTCCGTGCAATATGAGAAAGGAATATTATCTCCTGGATAATCGACTCCGGAGACGGCGTCTTGACAAAAAAGGCCTTTGCTGCAACTCTCATGCTATTTACGAGATCAAAAAATGTAAACCTGATAAATGTAGCTGCAAGCGTCCCGCCCAAAACAATCAAGGCCCCGGGTAGGTTTATATAGCTTGCAACGCCACCGCCCAGGAAAATGGCTACCAAGATCAGTGCGATACCAGAAATCAGTCCAGCCAGTGTGGCTATATCCATAAAAAGGCCGTCAACCTCGCCGCCCTTAAATTTCCCTCGTATTTTAAAAAAACTAGTTAAATTTTTTGAGGTTGCTTGCTCATTACTATATGCCTGTAGGGAACTTAGGCAAATCCATCAATGCATCGGCTATCTTTTTTTCTGGGTATTCAAAGTCAATGAGCCGCCCAGCCATATAGTCATCGTAGGCAGAAAGGTCAAAGTGGCCGTGCCCACTTAAACAACAAACTATGCACTTTTCCTCCCCGGTCTCCTTGCACCGCAAGGCCTCGTCTATCATGGCCCTGATGGCGTGTGATGTCTCTGGCGCAGGGATGATACCTTCTGTCCTTGCAAACAAAAGAGCAGCTTCAAAGACAGGGTTTTGTGGATAGGCCCTTGCCTTTATCAGGCCCGAATGCACAAGATTGCAAAGGACAGGGGCGTCCCCATGATATCTCAGACCGCCTGCATGTATACCCGGCGGTTCAAAGTTATGGCCAAGGGTGTACATAAGAAGCAGCGGGGTCATGCCGGCTGCGTCGCCGAAGTCATATCTGAATTGCCCTTTGGTAAGCGTCGGGCAGGATGTAGGCTCAACGCCTATCAACTCAACGGTCTCTTTTCCCTTGATCACATCCCTTGCGAAGGGTATGGCCATGCCGCCGAAATTCGATCCGCCGCCCACACAACCTATAACTATATCGGCCTTGTCATCAACAAGATCAAGCTGTTTCTGGGTCTCGAGACCTATGACCGTCTGGTGAAGAAGGACATGATTCAAGACACTGCCCAAGGCGTAATTTGTATCTTCATGGGTTGCAGCATCTTCAACCGCCTCTGAAATTGCCATGCCGAGACTACCGTTTGAATCAGGATTCTTTGCAAGGACGGCCCTGCCATAACTGGTTCTATCGGTTGGGGACGGATAGACCTCACCACCCCATGCTTGCATAAGGATTCTTCTATACGGTTTTTGATTGTAACTTACCTTTACCATATAAACCGTACACTTCATATCGAAAAGGGCGCATGCGAAGGAAAGGGCACTTCCCCATTGGCCCGCCCCTGTCTCCGTAGCAAGTCTATTCATGCCAGCCGCCTTGTTGTAATAGGCCTGCGCTACAGCTGTATTCGGCTTATGACTCCCGGGAGGGCTTACCCCCTCATTTTTATAATATATCCTGGCCGGTGTCTTTAGGGCCCTTTCCAAGTTCCTTGCCCTGTGAAGCGGGGTCGGTCTCCAGAGCTTATATATCTCTCTGATAGGCCCTGGTATCTCTATCAATGTCTCCTGGCTCATCTCCTGTTCTATGAGTGCCTCAGGGAATATAGGTTTCAGATCATTAGGCGTGACTGGTTTTCCGGTAACTGGATGCAGGGGTGGGGCAAGCGGGGTGGGAAGCTCGGGTAGGATGTTGTACCACGCATCAGGAATGTCCTTTTCATCAAGTTGGATTTTAAAACCTTCACTCATTTAATCTCTCCTAGAGTTTTAAATAATATAACATTAACCTTGGCGGCTATTCAACCTAAAAGTCATATGCCCATCAAGTTGACATCCAAACTCGGTGGAATTATTTTTCACTAGCACTCTCTTATAACCTAAGCGCTAAATCTAAAATCGGAAAAGTTTATGTTAAAATCCGATCGCACTATAGACATATCGGATCGCAGCAAGTATCTGCTCAAGGCGATCGTTAATGCTTACATCAGCAAGGGAGGGCCCATAGGATCTAGGACTATCTCGAAGAAATGCGACTTTGGCCTCAGCCCTGCGACAATACGCAATATTATGGCCGATCTCGAAGAGATGGGGCTTCTCGTACAACCGCACACCTCTGCAGGACGTATGCCAACCGAGGCCGGCATACGATATTATATCGACCATCTGATTGAAAAAGAATCCCTTTCGCTGAAGGATCAGGAGGCCATTGAGGAAGGGCTCTCAAGCACACATGATGATCTTACTGCTATCTTGAGCAGAACGGCGCAGATACTCGCTGTCTTCTCGGGTCACGCCGCCATAGTCAGCGCGCCCAGGCCTGACAGAGACATGCTCAGGCACATCGAGTTCATACATATAAAACCTGGCCTCGTCCTGGTTGTGACCGTATCCGATTCCGGGGTTGTGCAAAATAGACTGATCAGGACGGAAACTGATCTTTCCCAAAGGCGAATGGAGAGGTTCTCAGCATATCTAAACAACCTCCTTGATCGCTGCAAG
>NZ_JBMFRG010000065.1:0-9308 GCF_049968175.1 Dissulfurimicrobium sp. | reverse complement strand
AAGTCGTTCTGCTTTTACAAGAAAGGCACTTCGTGACGCCCTTGCGCGTTACAGCCTTGAGCAACAAGAACAGACGCATCGCCAGGGGTATGAACGACATCCGGTTTTTGCCGACGAGTTTTCGGTTTGGGAAACCGAGCAGACTTGGGGTGACGAATGAAACACGGCGAAATACATTGGTACAAGTTCGTATCGCCAGACAAGAAACGGCCCGTTCTTATCCTGACACGAGATTCCGTTTTGGAATATCTTGGCGAGGTAACTATAGCTCCCATTACAACTACGATACGCAATATACCGTCCGAGGTATTTCTCTCAAAATCCGACGGCATGCCCCAAGATTGCGCTATTAATTGTGACCACTTGCAGACTGTTTCGAGAGCAAAAATCGGACCATTGATCATATCTTTGCCTCCGTCAAAGATGATTGATGTCGGGCGTGCAATCCGCTTTGCCCTCGATATTTGAGATAGAAGCCCAATCGGTCCGTCACCATGACCCCGGCCCGCAGGCGCCTGCCGATAAGGGCCAGAACCCGCTTGTCGCGAATCTTCCGGGCGACCCGATCCATCAGGACATCGTGATCCACGGTGTTGAAGAATTTCGACAGGTCGGCGTCCACGGCCACGCGGTATCCCTTGCGGATAAAGTCGCGCACCCGAAAGACGGCTCCGTGGGCAGAGCGTCCCGGCCGGAAACCGAAGCTGGCTTCCGAAAAATCCGGATCGAAGATAGGCAGGAGTACCTGCGCAATGGCTTGTTGGATCAGGCGGTCAAGCACGGTGGGAATCCCCAGGGGGCGTGTTCCACCCGATGCCTTGGGAATCTCTACCCGCTTGACCGGGTTGGGGTGATAGGAACCATCCAGAAGCGACTGCCGGATTATTCCCCAGAGAGTCCGAGTCCGTTCAGGAAACTCATCAATGCTGACACCGTCGATGCCGGGCGCACACAAGATAGATTCCCGCCTTCGCGGGAATAACATTCTTCTCAAGAAAACTTTTAACAAGATACAAGAGGCGCCCCTTATTCAAAGAATCAATCGTTCCCCATTATTTTATCGATAATTCCAATTTGCTTTTTAATAGCTGCTGAATCAATATTAAAAACACTCGTGAGGGGTTCTCTAACCATAAACGCCTATTAAAAAAGGCGTTTCTTGGAATCAAAATTCAGGGGGCTATCTAAATGACCAAAGATTACACTGCCATGTGGCGCGGGCTTGGACTGGATTTGAAGGCCCATGACGCCCTTCTGAAGACCCTCGGAGGGTTTTATGGTACCATTTATCTGGGTCAGAAGGGCAGGCCCAGGGGCATGGACTACTTTGATTTTGCCATCAGCGAGATACATGGCCAAAGGATAGAAGGGCTTTTAAAGGCAAAAGAGGAGGGCAAAAAAGTCTTTGGCGTCTTCTGCGTCTTTGTGCCCGAGGAGCTGATCCTTGCAGCAGGCGGCGTTTGCGTAGGCCTGTGCGCAGGGGCCGAGGCGGGCTTTGACCTGGCGGAACAGCACCTTCCCAAGAATACCTGCGCACTGATCAAGTCCTTTTTTGGTTTCCGCCTTGCGAAGCTCTGCCCATTTACCGCAGCCTGTGACTTGGTGATCGGCGAGACCACCTGCGACGGCAAAAAGAAGGCCTATGAGATATTTAACGGCCTTCAGCCCACCTATGTCATGGAGGTCCCGCAGACCAAGAGCGAGGCTGCAAAGGCCCTCTTCCGGGCCGAAATGGAGAGGGTAAAGTCGAAGATCGAGGAGGTCTCAGGTAAAAAGATCACGGCAGAAGGGCTTAATGAGGCCATAAAGGTGATAAACAGCAGGCGAAGGGCCCTTACAAGGCTGAATAACCTTCGAAAGGCCGACCCAGCGCCGATAAGCGGCCTGGACGCCCTGCTCATAAACCAGATCGCCTTTTATGATGAGCCTGTGAGATTTACAGAGGCGGTAGAGACCCTCTGCGACGAGCTGGAGGAGAGGGTCAAAAACGGTGAAGGCGCCGCATCTGGAAAGGCAAGGCGCATCCTCATATCGGGCTGTCCCATGGCCGTTCCCAACTGGAAGGTCCCGTTCGTAGTCGAAGGCACAGGGGCGGTGATAGTGGGGGAGGAGAGTTGCGTAGGGGTAAGGCACACAAGAAACCTGGTGGCAGAAGACCTCTCAGACCTCAATGAGATGCTGGACGCCGTCACTGAGCGCTATTTTAAGATCGACTGCGCCACCTTTACGCCCAATAACGAGCGGCAGGCGCACATAGTGGAGATGACAAAAGAGTTTAAGGCCCAGGGCGTCATTCACTACGCCATTCAGTTTTGTCAGCCCTACACAATAGAGGCCAGGAGGGTGGAGGAGCGGCTGGGCAATGAGGGTATAAATTATCTGCGCCTTGAGACGGACTACTCCATGGAGGACATGGAGGCGCTGAAGACCAGGGTTGAGGCCTTTCTGGAGGTGCTGGACTAAAGATGGTCACAGCAGGGCTTGACATAGGCTCTCGCTCCATCAAGCTGGTGCTTCTCAAAGACGGTGGCGTGACTATCCATTCCTGCAAGGAGGAGACCACCTTTGATTACCTTGGCCAGACAGAGAAGATGCTTGCGGGCGTCACGTTTGACCGGATACTTGTTACAGGATATGGCCGTCACCTGGCGAGCAAGGCCCTTGGCTTTGGCCATGTGACAGAGATAAAGGCCCATGCGGCAGGAATTTATAAACTCTTTTCCGAGGTGCGTACTATTCTTGACATCGGAGGGCAGGACACAAAGGCGATATCCCTTGACGACAATGGCAGGGTCATAAGGTTTGAGATGAACGACCGCTGCGCCGCCGGTACTGGCCGCTTTCTGGAGGTGATGGCGCAAGCCCTGGGTTGCAGGGTATTTGAGCTTGGGGACCTGGCCCTTAAGGGTGATAAAGACATATCGATCAACAGCACATGCACCGTCTTTGCCGAGACGGAGGTGGTGTCTTTAAAGGCAAAGGGGGCGGAGGCGGCGGATGTGGCAAGGGCCATTGTGAGGTCTGTGGCGCAGAGGGCCTCCGCCATGGTAAAGCGTCTGGGCCTTCGGCCTGCCCTGGCCTTTTGTGGCGGCGTGGCAAGGAACAGGGCGGTTGTAGGGGAGATTGAGGCGTACCTTGACGCCCCAGTCCTCCTGCCGCCAGAACCTGATTTTACAGGGGCCATGGGCGCAGCGATACTGGCCGTTAATATATAAAAACGGGGGCGAAGGTGCTGGCGCATCCCGCGGGCTGCAAACCCGTCGGCCCTGTCTAAAAAACAGGGAGGAGGTTCAATTCCCCTCGCCCCCTTATCATTACAATTTGCTGATTACATGAGAAATTCCATCATCATTGCAGTGATGGGACACGTTAAACATGGCAAGACTAGCCTTGTAAGGACATTGACAGGGGCCGAATTAAACCGCCATCCGGAAGAAAAAAGGCGTGGTCTTACTATAAATCCCGGTCACGCTGTCCTCCGTCTATCTTGCGGCCGGGAGATCTTTTTTGTAGATCTTCCAGGCCATCAAGAATACCTCCACAATGCAATCCGCGGACTCTGGGGTATTGATGCAGCGATACTTGTTGTCGCGGCCGATGAGGGGGTTATGCCCCAAACACGTGAACACCTCTCCATTGTCAGGCTCCTTGGGATCCCCAAGGTGATAGTTGCCCTTACAAAGACGGACAGGGTGGACGATGAACTCCTTGTTATGGCTGAAGAGGAGACGCGAGGGCTTATTTTTACCTCTCCTTATAAAAATGCCAGGATGATCCGTTTTTCTTCTAGGACGGGGCTTGGGAAAGATGAGCTTATAAATGCGGTCGAAGATGTTTTCAATCGCCTTCCGTCTCCAGATCCAGATCGGCCTTTTATGATGGCGATCGACCATGTCTTTTATAAAGACGGACATGGGACTGTTGTGACTGGCTCGATAACCTCAGGGATTATTGGGGTTGATGATGAGGTTGAGATATATCCGTCAGGCATCAAGGACAGGATCAGATTGATCCAGGCCGGGCATGAAACGAAAAAGGCAGTTACGGCCGGTATGAGAGCGGGGATAAATCTATCGGGAATCAGACATTATCAGATTAAACCAGGCGACCTCCTGGGAACCCCGGGCAAGATATGCCTGGGTCGATTCATAAATACCGAGCTGCATGTCCAAGACGATATCAAAAGGCCTATCAAAAACAATTCGGCCGTAAGATTATTCCTGGGAACAAAGTCATATATCTGCAAAATCGTCATAATAGAAAGACGAGATGCAATTATGCCTGGCGAAAAGGCATTGGTCCAATTAAGGCTCAGGGAACAGGCAGCGGCCCTGCCCTTTTCTCCTTTCATAGTTTCAGGACTCTCCCCTGAAGAGGTGCTCGGCGGCGGGCGCGTGCTGGAGATGACAAACCGGAAGTGGAGGACAAGACACCAAGAGGGACTGGACCTCTTAGATGCACTCGCTCGAGGTTGCATTGAGGAGATTATAATCGCCTTATTAAAGGCAAGGCCTCTTTCAGTCATCACATTGGATGAATTTGCAATATCGTCAGGCTATCCTATCCGATTGGTAATGAATGCTATTTTGTCTCTATATAAAGACAATAAAATCATCAAGATTTCGAATGGATTCTATCTATATAAACGTTTTCATATCTTAAAAAAGACCGCTGCAGATGAAATAAGGGCATATCACAAGCTATACCCTGCTAATGATGGAATGCCTATTGAGATGCTGAGGGCAAGATTTAAAGACCTGCCGGTTCAACTTATAGATACGCTTATTGCAGACATGATATTGCGGCGTACCATTAAAAAAACAGACAATTTTTTAAGCCTGGCAGGGTTTAAGCCACAGCTGGGCGCTGATATTAAGGTCTTGACGAAGAAGGTCATGGCCATCGCAGAGAAGAGCTCTATAATGCCGGTCACTTTTCATTCAATGCTTGATCTATTGAAAATAGATGAAAAGCAGCTTTCAGACGCAATAAGATATCTGATAAAACAAGGCATGCTCGTTAGGGTCTACAAAAATAGGGGTGGTAACAGGGAAGAGTTTATGACACCTGACGCCTTGGATATAATCAAGGAAAGAGTAGCGCAACATATATTAAAAAATGGCAGGCTTACACTTGAAGACGCCAAAGGCCTTTTCCCGCTTGGCAGGCGGATCATAAACATCCTCGATTATCTTGACTCCATTTCTTTCACCCTAAATAAAGGCAATGCAGGGCGCGTCCTCTACCCAAGGCCCGTCTTTGTCGAAAGGAATCGGCAGGTACATTCGGTTCCATCCGACACGGATGGCTCTTAGATCGACCGCTTGCAAAGGTGGATTTTTTTAAGGGGGTCCCTTTTATTGGCTATTATATAGTAAAATAGCATTGCGCGGGTCCCACTTTTTGAAAAAATGGTCCATTGCGGTAGTCTTGCCTACCGGCATATGGCCATAGATAATGGAAAGTTGGTCTGCAGCCTTTGCCTTTGGTTCTTTATCTACGATCACTTTCCACATAGCAGCCACAAGCCCTGATCTATCGGCACCTGACTGGCAATGTATTAATATAGGGCGTGGAGCGTTTTTGAATATCTTTACAAGTTTACGAACGTCATCGTCTTTCAGCTCCCTCGATGTCGCCAGAGAGATGTCGTAATGAGCTACATGTTGTTCCCTACTGACCTCTAATTCTTCCACATACCACATTTTGCCGGTATTTTCTCCGCGCAGGTTGAGGATACTCCTGATGCCGTATTTTTTTATGTAATATTCGAGTTCATCCCTGTCCATCTGGGCGGATCTGTATGCCTCGCCGGGCGTAATTACATGGAAATTGCCCTGTTCCTCCATGTACAGTAAATATACTGTACCCAGAATGGCCAGTAATGAAAAAAGCGAAAGTATCGGGATGAAGAACTTAAATCTGCGCATTTGTGCCTCCTAATAGGACACCTTGAAGAATAGGTTTCACGGCCATGTTGTCTCTTGCTGGTCTGGCTGACTCCGATACCTCGAAAATGAGGCGTGATAGCCTATGTCTTGCTTGCGGACAGGACTGTCTACGCCGGAAGGGGGGGTGCCGGACCCATTCAGAGCATTGACGGGTTATACAATGACCTTGAATTATTAGATGTATCATTCGTTAAAAGAGCATATAGCGGGATGCATATCTAGATAACTGATTAATATTAACTTCGTCAATATTCTATGAAAATTATAATACTAAATTAATTTAATGTTCATTTTTTTATAATATTCTTTTTGTATTTTTTGTATGGAAATAGAAGAAGCAGAAACTGTTAAATAATAATTAAGGGGGTGCTAAAAAGATGAAGAGGATAATAACGATTGTTACAATTGGCGTTGCCTTAACTGCTGTTATCGCCATTGATGGCGTTTATACAAGTGAAGCAAATCAAGGTGCGGCAACGACCGCTGCCCGTACCTTTAATGGTTGGCAGTATGCCGGAAGCGCCAAGATCGACCTTAATGCAGCCCGTCGTATTGCCCAAAAGGCCTTTGCCGGCGATATACTCTCTGAGGAACTGGAACATGAAGGCGGTGGCAGCGGTCTGCGCTATTCCTTTGATATCCGCAAGAATGGTATCACCCATGAGGTGGGTGTGGACGCTGTGACAGGAAAGGTGTTGGAAAATTCGGTGGAAGGTCGCTAAGGCTCTACCAAGCAATCTGTCATGTGATTCAAAAAGGCCTTCTTTAGGTCTTAAATCTCCCATATCTAAGCGCCAGGGTTGGCAGAATGAGTAGATTGAGCGCTGTGGAGGTAATCAACCCGCCCAGGATGACTGCGGCCATCGGGCCTTCGATCTCGTTGCCTGGCGCGCCGCTGGTTAAGGCCAACGGCAGCAGTCCCAGGGCGGTGACTAGCGCAGTCATCAAGATCGGCGACAGACGCTCTGCAGCACCCTTGATTGCCGTCGTTTTGTCCCACGCCATGCCTTCCACTTCGACCAAATGACGGTAGTGTGAGATTAACATGATGGCATTGCGAAGTGTGATGCCGAAAAGGGTAACAAAGCCCACTACTGACCCGATAGACAGCACGCCGCCTGTTGCGAGCGCTACGACTACACCGCCGGCCAGCGCAAAGGGTAGGTTGATGAATACCAAGAGGGCCGAGCGCACGTTGCCCAGTGCCATATACAACAACAATGTCACCCCTGCCGCTGCCAGCATCGAATGCAACAGCAGATCGCGCTGGGCCCTAGCTCGTTCAGGCGCATCACCGGCGAATATCAGGTAAAAGCCGCGTGGCAATCTAACATGAGCGACGATCTGTTTCTTCGCGGCCTTGACAAAACTTGACAGGGCGCGCCCTCTTACCTCTGCCGTCACGACCTGTATGCGTTGTGCTTCGTTGTGCAGAATCAGGTAGCGGCCATTGGTCTGGGTAATGTCCGCCACGTCTTTGAGCAGCACCATCTGGCCATCCGGCGTCTTTAGTGGCAACTCGCCGACCTGTGCCGGACTTTGCCGTAGGTGCGGCGCCAGCACTACCGTCACGTCAAATGCCCGGTTGCCTTCATACACCTCGCCTACCGAAGTACCAGCGTAGGCGGCTTCGACCGCGCTCATGGCATCAACTGGGGCGATACCGAGCCGTGACAAGACGCTATTGCGCAGGCGGATGATCATCTGCGGAATACCTACCGGCGCCTCTACTCGTACTGTGCCAGCGCCTGGAACGTTGCGGATCGCAGCGGCGATTTCTTTGGCCTTGCGGTCGAGTACATCAAGGTCGTTGCCATAGACATCCACCACAACCGGTGCTGTATAACCCGCAATCGTCTCATGGATGCGTTCGGTGAGAAAGGTGTTGACCGAAAAGTTCGCCCCAACAAAGGATGAAACGGCCTTACGGATGGCGTTTAATACGTGCTGCTGTCCGGCGCCCGAAAGCGGGGTCAAGTCCACCTCAAACTCACTCGAAAACGCCCCTGCCGGATCTGATACCTGGGTCGCCCGCCCTACGCGCTGCGCCACTGAACGTATCCCAGGGATCCGGCTGAGCGCCGCAGTGACACGCTGCCCCAGCGCGAGTGACTGGGCCAGCGACGTGCCGGGCGCCAGTTTCATGTGGACAATGAAATGGCCCTCGTGCAGCGCTGGTAGGAATGTGCCTTGCATGAATGGCAACGCAACGAATACCGCTCCACACAACAACATCACGGTCAAAATCGCTGCGCCCGTATGACGGTCGATATTGGCGAGCAAGCGCGTGTAGCGCATATTGAGCCATTTGCTCAAAGGCGGTTCTTGCGCCTCGGCCGCCCGGCTGGCAAGCAATGAATAGGCAAGCGCCGGGGTAAGCGTCAGTGCCACTGCAAGTGAAGCCATGATAGCCGCGATATAGGCGATTGCCAGCGGACCGAACAGTCTGCCAGCTACGCCGGACAGCGTCAATACCGGCACAAACACTAGGGCCACGATAAAGGTGGCTTAGATCACTGCACCGCGTACCTCGAGTGAGGCATTCAATACCACTTGTGCTGCATCCAATGGGATAGGCAGCATTCGGTTTTCGCGCAGGCGTCGGAAGATGTTCTCCATATCGACAATGGCGTCGTCAACCACCTCACCGATAGCGATGGCAAGTCCGCCCAACGTCATAGTATTGAGGCCGATACCAAAGTGATTGAGCACGATCACAGCGGTCAGCAACGCCAGCGGAATCGCTGTGGCTGAAATAACCGCGGCGCGTATGTTGAACAGGAACAAAAACAGCACCGTCAGCACCAGCACGGCACCGATCAGAAGGGCGGTGCGCAGATGGCTAATCGCGGTTTCGATGAAGTTGGCCGGGCGGAACAGGTCGGGATGCAGGGTCACGCCTTCGGCGGCAAGGGCTGGTTTAAGCTGCGCGAGGCGTTGTTCCAGTGTCTGGGTCACTGCCATGGTATTCGCGCCATACTGTTCCTCGATCACCAGCATCACCCCAGGTTGGCCTTGGATCGAAGCTGCGCCTACTGCAGGTGCCGGCGCAATCTTCACCTGCGCCACGTCTGCCATGCGTAAGGTGATGCCGCCCTGATGGCGCAGCACCACCGTGCCCAGCGCCACGGCGGAAATCGGCTGCCCAGTGGTTTCCAAGACGATGCGCTGATTGTTGTTTTCGATAAAACCAGCACCACGCACCGCCGTTGCCCGCTTCGCTGCGTTTACCACGTCCTGGATCGACAGGCCGTAACGCACCAGCTTGTCCGGGTCGACCTGAATCTGCAACTGCTTAATCTCACCGCCGAATACCGAGATACCAGCTACCCCTTTCACGGAAAGCAGTTGCGGCTT
>NZ_JBMFRG010000064.1:0-10163 GCF_049968175.1 Dissulfurimicrobium sp. | reverse complement strand
AACTCCTTTGAGGCTTAAACAACAAATACAGGAAAAGATTCATCGGCAACAAGCTTTAATCTTTGACATAGGCCGGTATGCAATAGTCAACAGGGTTTGTTTGGGTCGACCGGGCGGCCTTGATTTGAGGTAAAATATATGCATAATATAAAATTACAATCATTTTTTAATGTGATTGCATCATTTTTTACTTGCCCGCTTGCATAATTTTAGTTATTGAACATAATTAGCATAATAATCGCACAAAATCAAAAAATGGGAGGAAAACATGAACAAGGGAGAAATCATAGACCGCATGGCCAAGGCAGCCGGCATATCAAAAACAGCGGCAGATAAGGCGCTTACCGAATTTACAAATGCTGTGGCCGAGGCATTGAAGTCCGGAGACAAAGTGACATTAATAGGTTTTGGTGCATTCCATGTCTCTGAAAGACAGGCCAGGACAGGTAGGAATCCTAGAACAGGCGCCAAATTGCAGATACCTGCGAAAAAAATGGTCAAATTCAAGCCAGGCGCAAGGCTTGCCGAGGCGGTATAAACCTTCCCCTTAGATTATCTTTAAATCTTCCACAAAGCCCCCGACCGTTTTTAGTTTAATGGCGGGGGTTTTTGTTTGAATAAAATTTAAGTTATTTAGTATACGTGCCGATTTTAATAACAAGATATTGTAACGAGGCAGTCGGATGAACATCTCTGCATATCATATTCAAAATGTAATAAGGTCTTACAGCCAGAGGATGGGGCGAAAAAATCCATCCCAACGGACCGACTCTGGTTCAGATCGCAATTTGGATACCATATCTATATCTGCAAACGCCAAAAATGCCCAATTGGCTGCACAATTGACAAAAACTATTGCCCAAAAGACCTTGTCTAGCAATAAAGATGACAAAAATGAGATAGAAGCGGCCAAGAGGTTTATCAAGAGATTGGCTGTAGATGGTACAGATCGGATTGAACCAGACGTCGTTTCTAAAGAAGAGGGAGGATTCAGATTCAAGCTGCTAAGTCCTGATAACGAAGAGACAATAAAGGAATTTTCATTTAAATAATGATAACAATGGATTAAGGGAATTTTTAAGGAATTAATATTTAAAAGGAGATATATCATGAAAATCACAGAACTGAATCAACAAAACCAAATAAACCCATACCTGAATCAAACTCAGCAGACCCAAATAGTTCAACGTCAAAGGGATGTTCAGCAGACAAACAGACAACAAGGTGGCCTTCAAGACAAGGTTGAGATATCCACGCGTTCCAAAATCCTACAAAGCACGGATCGAATAAAAAATATCTTGGATACAAATAGATCACAAAAGGTCCAGGAAATCGCCGCACAGGTACAGCAAAATACATATAAGATCAATCCAGCCAAGGTCGCAGGCGCAATGATGAAAGACCTAATAAAAGATTTGGGCTAACTACCGCCTATTTTTACAATTTTTTTAAACCTGGAAAGATAAAAGGGGCTATGGATTTTTATCGACCATGCCCTTTTTTGTGTTCTGTAACTCCCCTTGAAAGCCTGCTAAAAAGATTTAAATTTCAGCCGGTCAAAAACCAGACTAATAGGCTTTTCAAAAATTCGGCGGATTTGGATAATATCGATAACAAAAATCATATGACCAAGATATTGCAAACCTCACTGCTGCTCGTCATATCAAATGTCTTTATGACATTTGCATGGTATGCACATCTGAAAAATCTTAGAGGGGAAAAGTGGTATGTAGCTGCACTTTTAAGCTGGGGAATCGCACTTTTCGAATATCTTGTGCAGGTTCCGGCAAATCGCATAGGTTATCAGGAGATGAATCTTTCACAGCTCAAGATACTTCAGGAGGCCATAACCCTTTCAATCTTTGTGCCGTTCTCTGTTCTCTATATGCAGCAACCTATAAAATTGGACTATCTATGGGCAGCGCTCTGCATATTGGGGGCTGTCTATTTTGTATTCAAGACCTAGATGAAGCGATCTTTGGGGTCTATCGTCATGAAAAAAGGCAGATATGCCTCGGTAGTCAGACACCATCC
Source organism: Dissulfurimicrobium sp. (assembly GCF_049968175.1). Lineage (NCBI taxonomy): Bacteria > Deltaproteobacteria > Dissulfurimicrobium > Dissulfurimicrobium sp. The sequence goes on along the minus strand of NZ_JBMFRG010000064.1, from coordinate 8,129 downwards.
GTGGATATTCTCAGGTGCTATAGAAAAGGTTATAGGGAATCCTGGGCCTGGCGAAACAGTGTCGGTAAGGTCGGAAGATGGTGCAATCTCTGGCGTAGGTGCCTATTCTCCTTTTTCTCAAATAAGGGTTCGCTTCTGGGCCTTCAAAGATAGAGAAATAGATAACAGTTTCTTTTATGAACGTCTAAAAGCGGCCATCAAATCGCGCTTCGATCTGGCCATACCCTCGACCACTAATGCATACCGTCTGGTAAATGCAGAATCCGACGGCCTACCCGGTTTGGTCATAGACCGCTACAGCAATTTTCTGGTATGTCAATTTCTCTCTCAGGGGGTCGAATATTGGCGAGATGGTATAATTGCGCAATTAATTTCGCTCGTGCCGAACCAGGGCATTTTTGAACGATCAGATGGAGACGTGAGACAAAAAGAAGGTCTTGAGATAAAGACAGGTTTGATTATCGGCGAAAAACCACCTAATCTTATCGAAATAATGGAGGAGGGTTGCAAATTTCTAGTAGACATAAAATCGGGTCACAAGACCGGATTTTATCTGGATCAACGTGAAAACAGGATACTCTTGTCCAGATTCTCTGAAGGTGCAAGGATATTGAACTGTTTTTCTTACACCGGCGGCTTTGCTGTATGGGCCATCAAAGGCGGTGCCAGGGAGGTCATAAATATTGACTCCTCAAGGATCGCGCTTGACCTGGCTGAAGAAAACGCCAGGATCAACAACCTTGACCAGGGAAGAATGCAAAACATCCATGGCGATGCCTTCAAGATTCTGCGAGAATTTACTAATGAAAGAGAAAAATTCGACATCGTGGTGCTGGATCCACCTAAATTCGCTATGTCAAAGGCAGGCCTTCCCGTAGCTGCAAGAGGCTATAAAGATATCAATCTGTCGGCCTTTAAACTCCTAAGGCCGGGAGGACTACTATTTACTTTTTCATGTTCAGGTCTTATGCAGCACGATCTCTTTCAAAAGATAGTCTTCGATGCAGCAATTGATGCCGAGACTGAGGCGCAGATCATCACCCGTTTGACCCAGGCCAAGGATCATCCTACCGCCTTGAATTTTCCTGAAGGGACATATCTAAAGGGTCTGATGTGCCGAATCAGCGGCTAAACCCTAAACCAGCAAAGACAGCTTTCGCCAGCCCAATTAAAAGCCATTGCCCATATTCCTTAGATAAAGAGGATTGTATGCAGCCCCATGGAAATAAATTCACTTAGGCGACAGACCGCGTCTTTTTTCTCGTTTCGGCCTTTAGTCTTTCAACAAAATCACCAACTTTATTGATGAGTTCACGGCCAGGCCTGTATGTCCCACCGTCTTTTATGAGATTTTCCTCGACAAGCCTGACGATAGCGCTTCCCACTATGATGCCGTCGGCCACTGCCGAGAGCATGGCTACCTGCTCAGGCCGCGAGACGCCGAAACCTACCGCTACTGGCAGGGATGTAAGGTTTTTGACCGTCTTGATGCCGCTTAGCAATTCTGAAGGCAGATCATTTCTTGCGCCGGTGATGCCTGTCACTGAAACATAGTAAATAAAACCCCTGCTCGCCTTGGCGATGCGCCTTGCCCGTTCAGGCGGGGTGGTGGGTGCCACCAAGAAAATCGTGGAAAGATTGTGTCTCCTTGACGCCCTTACCCATTCGACTGATTCTTCAAGCGGCAGATCAGGTACAATGGTCCCATCAAATCCGATTGATGCGGCATCGGCCGCAAACTTCTCAAGGCCGTATTGCAAAATGGAATTATAATAACCCATAAGCACCAACGGGACATCTATACCCTCAGACCTCAATCCGCTAACAAGTTCAAATAAATGGGTGATATTTATATTGTTCCGCAAGGCCCGCTGGCTCGCAGCCTGGATAGTTGGCCCGTCCGCCAATGGATCGGAAAACGGCAGGCCAAGTTCTATAATATCAGCGCCTTGGCTGACCAATTCCTTGACCAAGGCCTTTGTAACAGCGATGTCCGGATCACCAGCCGTTATAAAAGGAATAAAAGCTGATTCCCCGACCCTTTTCAGCCTCGAAAATGCCTGATCTATCCTGTTTCTTCGTCTACTGCTGGCTCTATTATTCATCGGATCCCTTTTCCTTCAATATCTCGGAGACAGCTGCAACATCCTTGTCGCCGCGACCTGACAGATTGACGATTACCACCGAACCTCTTTTTAGGCGCTGCACAAGCCTTCTGAGATAAGCAATTGCATGGGCACTCTCAAGTGCAGGGATAATCCCCTCAGTCTCTGATAGGAGCCTGAAACCCTCTAGGGCGTCATCGTCTCCTACAGCTTCATAGGTAACCCTTGCGACATCTTTAAGAAAGCTGTGCTCTGGTCCTACACCTGGGTAGTCAAGGCCAGGTGCTATGGAATGGGCACCCTTTATCTGACCCCACCTGTCCTGAAGGAGGTAGCTCATGGCGCCATGAAGCACACCAGGCGACCCCATTGTAAGCGTGGCTGAATGCTGATCTGAATCAAGGCCACGTCCGCCTGCCTCCACGCCGAAGAGACCAACCCCTTTGTCTTTGATAAAAGGGTAGAAGATGCCCATTGCATTGCTGCCACCGCCTACACAGGCTACTATCGCATCCGGAAGTCTGCCTGTCAGCCTCAATATCTGTGTCCTGGCCTCTTTCCCTATGACGCTCTGAAAATCCCTGACCATCATAGGATAGGGATGAGGTCCCACTACAGAGCCGATGATATAATGGGTAGTTCGTACATTCCCGACCCAGTCCCTTATGGCCTCGTTGGTGGCATCTTTCAAGGTCTTAGTACCGGAGTCCACAGGTATTACATCAGCGCCGGTGAGCTCCATACGAAAGACGTTCATGGCCTGTCTTGCAATATCCTTGCGGCCCATATAGACCTGGCATTTCATGCCCATAAGGGCCGCCGCCGTGGCCGTAGCCACGCCGTGCTGACCCGCGCCAGTTTCAGCTATTATCCGCCTCTTACCCATACGCCTGGCCAGCAAGATCTGGCCTATGGTGTTGTTGATCTTGTGGGCACCGGTATGAGTCAAGTCTTCACGCTTCAAAAATACTCGCACATTACCCCCAAGGGCCTCACCGAGCCTCTTCGCCTCATAAAGAGGGGTGGGTCTGCCGACATAGTCCTTGAGGATCGACGCAAGCTCACGCCTGAATCCGCTATCTCTAACAGCATCGCGGTATGCCTTTTCAAGCTCGAAAAGGGCAGGCATCAACGTCTCAGGGACATAGCGGCCGCCGAAGGGGCCGAAGTGTCCTTTTGTATCAGGCCCACGAACCATTGCCTTTTCCCCGGACACAACCAACGACGATGTAAAAATTACTTTATTTTTTTTTGCTAATTTATCCATATATAGTCTCTTTTTTATATTTTAACATTTGAGATAGCCTCCACCTCCTCGACAAACCATTTTACCCGCCTGATATCCTTTCTGCCCGGTGAGAGCTCAACGCCGGAACTTACATCGACCCCCCAGGGTCTAACAAATCCTATAGCTCCTGCACAATTCTCCGGCTTCAAACCCCCGGCAAGGATGATGGGCCTGACCAACATCTCCTTAGCCTCCAATGCAATCGACCAATCAAAGGTCCGGCCTGTGCCGCCGTGGGCATGTGGCGACCATGCATCGAGAAGAAACGCCCTTACCGCCTCTTTATACGGCAGAAGGTCATAAATGTCCTCCCTGCTGCTGATCCTCCACGCCTTAATGACCCTCGGTGCAAGGGCCAAGCACATTTCAGGCCGCTCCTTTCCATGGAGTTGGACGAGATCAAGTCCACAATAATCTATGGCATGCCTGATATGGTCCAGATCTTCATCAACAAATACCCCTACGGACTGCACAAAAGGCGGGAGTCCTGAGATTATCTCTCGCGCCTTGTCTAGACCCACCTGTCTGGGACCCCTGGCAAAGACCAAACCAATGGCATTCACGCCCAGCCGTGCGATATCTCTCGCCTCGTCGAGATCTGTAAGACCGCAGACCTTTATAAGGACCTTAGACATGTCGATCATCTCCATATTGCAACCCCCCGGCCCTAACGAGACCGCGCAGGGTATAGAGGCGATCAGGCGACCTTACAAGCCCTTCTCCTATCAGAACCGCCGCCACCCCGGCCCGCGCGAGACTCATGATCTGACTCTGATCGGAGATACCGCTCTCGCTTACAAGCGGAACTGCATCAGAGATATAGGTTTTGACCCTGAACGTGGTTTGTAGGTCTACGGAGAAATCCTTGAGGTTTCTATTATTCACCCCCAGGAGATCGGCCCCCGCCGCCATGGCAGAATCGACTTCTCTTTCGTCATGGACCTCGACCATCGTGTCCATCCCCAGCTCTCTGGCGTGAACAATGAGCTCGGACAGCAATACCCTGTCTAATATAGCCGTTATCAAAAGGATGGCATCGGCCCCCCAGCGCCTGGCCTCATCCACCTGAAGATGGTCTATAATGAAATCTTTGCGGAGCAAGGGCAGGCTGACGGTATTTCTTACAGCAAAGAGATAGGTGAGATCGCCCTCGAAGAACTTTTGATCGGTGATGACAGATATGGCCCTTGCCCCGCCATTTTGATAATCGCCGGCTATGGCAACGGGGTCGAAATCATGGCAGATGCGCCCCCTTGAAGGCGACGCCTTTTTTATCTCTGCAATCACTGAAAGACCACGGTCTTCCATCAAGGATCTCTTAAAACCTCTCGGTTTATCAACCGCGCCGTCGGGACTCTTCAGCCCATTTCTTTTAAGCGCCGATACCTCCTCTTTTTTTTGGGCCACTATTGTGTCCAGAATATTCACCGCCATGACCTCGCAACCAATTCATTCAACACGGCAAGTGCCCTGCCTGAGTCGATGGATTCGCGGGCGATCTGGAGTCCTTCCTTGAGATCGCCTGCCTTCCCCGCCAGGAGTATAGCGGCCCCTGCGTTCAACACCACCATATCCCTCTTTGGCCCTGTCTCTTCCCCTGACAATATTGCTATAGAAATTTTGGCGTTTTCTTGAGCTGTTCCGCCTAATATCTCATCCATTGTACAAAGTTTTAATCCAAGTTCTTGGGGCGATATCTCAAAGGTCTCTACCTTATTCTGCCACCACTGTGCAACCTTACTCCGACCAAGAAGGCTCAATTCATCAAGACCTCCATGACCATGAACCACCCAGGCCCTAAAGGCCCCCAGCTTCCCAAGGACCTCGGCCAGAATAGTCAGAAGACCTTGATCAAAGACGCCCATAAGTTGCACATCTGCTCCTGCTGGATTAGTAAGCGGACCCAGGATATTGAAGATGGTCCGTATCCCAAGCTCCTTTCTGGGTCCGGCTACATGTCTCATGGCCGGATGAAGGTATGGGGCAAAGAGAAAACCTATACCTATCTCCCTAATAATCTCTGCGATCTTCTTAGGAGGTAAGTTCAAATTGACGCCCATGGCCTCAAGACAATCGGCACTGCCCGAACGGCTTGACACAGAGCGGTTCCCGTGTTTAGCTACCTTAACACCGGCACCGGCAGCCACAAAGGCAGCTGTCGTCGAGACATTGAAACTCCTTGAGGCATCACCTCCTGTCCCGCAGGTATCAACCAGATGCTCACCAGGCGCAAGCACCACTTGGACCTTCAGGGCCTTCGCCCGCATAATTCTTGCCGCGCCAGTGATTTCTTGAACGGTCTCGCCCTTAATGCGGAGACCCATGAGAATGGCGCCTATCTGGGCATCAGTGACATTACCTTCCATGACATCTTGCATCAAGGCAGCCATTACGGACTCTGAAAGGTCTTTCCTTTGAGAAAGTTCGGCTATTGCCTGTTTAACGACGTCCACCAGGTCACATCTCCAGGAAATTTTCAAGAAGCCTTACGCCTTCAGTCGTCATTATGGATTCGGGATGAAACTGAACGCCTTCAATAATAAACTCCTTGTGCCTCAAACCCATCAGTTCACTCAGCTCAGACCTGGCGGATATCTCGAGACAGGCTGGTAATGTGGCCTCATCCACCACAAGGGAGTGATAACGCATCGCTTCAAATGGATTTGGAAGGCCTTTAAAAATACCCCTGTCGTCATGATAGATCATGGAGGTCTTGCCATGCATAAGTCTGAAAGCCCTTACCACTTCACCCCCAAAGGCCGCTCCGATGGCCTGGTGCCCCAGGCATACACCAAGAATGGGGATACGGCCAGCGAAACGCCTGATGGCTTCCATGGAGATACCAGCCTCCTTAGGTGTGCAAGGACCTGGCGATATGAGAAGGCGATCGGGCCCAAGTCTTTCAAGTCCATCTAGAGTGATCTCGTCATTTCTAAAGACCCTCAAAGAAACGCCGAGCGTACCCAGCGCCTGGACCAAATTGTAGGTAAAGGAATCATAATTATCTATAACTATCAGCATCCTTCTTCCTCGGTCATCGCAAAGGGCCTTGCCGCCATATCTATGGCCTTCATGAGCGCCTTGCCCTTGTTGATGGTCTCCTCCCACTCCTTGTCGGGATCGGAGTCGGCCACAATCCCTGCACCGGCCTGTAGATAGAGCATTTCACCCTTCTGACAAAGCGTCCTGATGGTGATGGCCATATCCATATTGCCAGAAAAGCCGAAATATCCCACCGCCCCTGCATATGGGCCTCGTCTGGCGTGTTCAAGCTCCTCAATGATCTCCATAGCCCTGATTTTTGGTGCACCCGTGACTGTTCCGGCGGGAAAACAGGCCTTTAGGACGTCGAACATGTCTCTGCCCGGCGCCAATTCCCCTCGTACCCCACTTACAATATGCATTACATGTGAATAGCGTTCCACGGTCATAAGGTCGTCCACCCTTACACTGCCCATCTTGGCTACCCTCCCGACGTCGTTTCTGCCCAAATCTACCAACATGAGATGTTCCGCCCTCTCTTTATCGCTAGCCAACAACTCTGCCTCAAGCCGTCTGTCTTCCTCATCGTCCCTACCCCTAGGTCTTGTACCGGCGATCGGTCTCAGCTCTATCTCGTTGCCGGTAAGCCGCACCAATATTTCAGGCGACGAGCCTATTAAGGTCTCGTCTCCAAAACGTATGTAATAAAGGTAAGGCGAGGGATTGATGCGCCTTAAGGCTCGGTAGAGATTAAAGGTGGGTATGATATTCTTTCCGGAAAATCTCTGAGACAATACCACTTGAATTACGTCTCCGGCCTCGATGTAGGCCTTTACCCTACCAACCATATCAACAAAACGCTCCCTGGACACTTCAGGCGTTAGGAGCGCACCTGTTGTTCTTTTGGAAGATATGGAGGCGGGATAATAAACGCCTTTTTGAATGTCATTCACAACGCCTTCAATGGAGGAGCAGGCATGACTATAGGCAGCACGAAGACTGCCAAAGCAGCTCGGTCTTATGTTGCAGATTATCTTGAGCGTATGTCTGAGATTATCGAAGACCAAGAGCAACTCCGGTATCATAAAGAACGCGTCATGGAAACCCATGGCGTCCTGCAGACGGCTGGGCAGACGTTCCATGAAACGCACCATATCATAACCCAGATAACCGACTGCACCGCCATAAAAACGAGGAAGCCCTGGGGTCTCAGCCACCTTAAAATCGGCCATTATACGTCTAAACGCGCTGATGGGATCTACAAGGCCTTCAGAGGAGCATATCGGCTCAAAACGGCTGCGCCTACCGCCTTCTTCTATAAAGACCTCATTTCCCTGACACCCGAAGGTGAAGAGCGGCCTCAGACCTATGAAACTATAACGCCCCCATTTTTCTCCACCCTCAAGGCTTTCAAGCAAAAAGGCATGGGTACCATGTAGGAGCTTTGTAAAAAGGGAAACTGGCGTATCCATATCTACCAGGATATCGCACCACAACGGAACAAGGTTCGAGCCATTGCAAAGTCTTTTAAATTCTTCGTAATCAGGCCGTGGCATCAACTGGTTTCCTTAAAATTTGATTAAAAATCAAATTTTAATTGTGGGATGCCACAGGCCTTATGTCAAGGGTTTTGTTGCCCACGCCCTTTAAGAGGCCTGGCTGCCCAGAGACGCGATATCAACGCTCGCTATCCTTGCAGCGAAATTTCGGCCTGTCTATCCAGTATGGAGAGGCGATCCCTTCCCTATACGCCT
>NZ_JBMFRG010000063.1:1932-10203 GCF_049968175.1 Dissulfurimicrobium sp. | reverse complement strand
TTGGCCCGGCATAGCCGGAAGCCCGCATTTACAAGGTTGATTGCGCGAGGGATTATTATGAGACACACACTTGGAATCGATGTGGCAAAAGCCAAACTGGATTGCGCCCTGCGTCTTCCAGAGGGCAAGTTTCGTAGCAGGATCGTTGACAACACCGTCCAGGGTTTTGAGGCCCTTACAGCCTGGCTGACCAAGCATGATGTTTCTGACCTTCATGTCTGCATGGAGGCGACCGGAACATATTGGGAGGCCGTGGCCGAGCACCTCTCCGATACAGACTTCACGGTCAGTGTCGTTAACCCGGCAAGAATCAAGGCGTTCGGCGCCGCCTCCGGGGTACGCACCAAGACCGACCGTGTGGATGCCAGACTGATCGCCGAGTATTGCGTGACTCACCATCCGGAGCCATGGCAGGCGCCCTCTGCGGCCATCAGGGAACTCAGGGCATTGGTGGCCAGGCGTCAGGCGCTGGACGCCATGTGCACACAGGAGAAAAATCGTCTACTGGTGGCCCGCGAAGCAGTACGCAAAGATATTGAGGGGCATCTTGAGTATCTGAATAAAGCCATCATTGAGATTGAGGACTCTATCCGCAAAAAGATCGACAATGATCCCGACCTTAAGGAACAGCGTGAGATTCTCGACAGCATTCCCGGTCTGGGCGAGAAAACCATTCCTGTGCTGCTGTCGTACTACGGTGGGCCGCCTCGGTTCGAAAATGCCAGACAGGCTGCCGCCTTCGCCGGACTCGATCCGCGTCAACATGAGTCAGGAAGCAGCGTCCGTGGCAAACCTCGCCTGTCCAAGATGGGGCATACGCTTTTGCGTAAGGCGCTCTATATGCCTGCCATGGTCGCCATCACCAAGACCGCATGGGGACGTGCGTTCAGAGATCGCCTGGCCTCGGCAGGAAAGACGCCCATGGTCATTATTGGCGCCATGATGCGCAAACTGATCCATGTTGCCTTTGGCATCCTCAAGTCTGGTAAGCCGTTCGATCCGGCCCTCCATGGCGTTTAACTGGCGCCATGTTTCCATCTATAAGCCTCGAAGCCCAAGCACTACGGCTCAAAAATAGGATAAATCTTTGACTCAACCAACGGTATTATATTACATCATGGCACTTGACATGGATAACAGTATCTACAGGGGGGCTTTCAACCCTTCCAGCATCTTTTCAATATCCCACACTGTATATACTTTAATATCTGTTCTTAATTGAGGTGTCTTACCACCATAAATTACCGCACCTCCAAATGGTGTATGTTTATATATTTTAAAAAACTTCCTGATATTTTTAAAAAAATCTTCAGCTACCGTGGCACCGGCTTTAACCTCCATAGGAAACAGATCCCTCCCCAGCTCATAAATTATATCAACCTCATCCCCTTTATTATCCCGATAAAAGTACAGATTACTTCTTTTGCCCAAATTATATCTGTACTTTAAAATTTCCATCAGGACTAAATTTTCAAAGAGATTCCCTCTCAACGGGTCTCTCTCCACCTGATTTTCATTTTCAAGCCCAAGAAGATAACTGGCCAGGCCCACATCGTAAAAATATAATTTTGGTGATTTTATCAATCTTTTGGATACATTGCCAAACCAAGGGGGCAAAAGAAAAACAACAAAACTTGCCTCAAGAAGTGTCAGCCATGCCTTGGCAGTGGTCCCGGATACCCCGACATCATTTGCTAAGCTGTTGAGGTTTAAAACCTGTCCGATTCTGCCGGCACATAATTTTAGAAATTTCTCAAAAAGACTTAAATCCTTGATGTTAACAAGCTGTCTTAAGTCTCGCTCTACATATGTCACAAGATAATCAGCCATTGCCTGATTAGGATTTAAGGACATGTCATATATACGAGGATAACCACCATTTAATATTAAACTTTCGATTGAGCTTATATCATAATGAGTCTGAATTTCAGAAATACTAAGAGGTAACAATTTTAATAGTGCTGTCCTACCCGCAAGTGTCTGGCTTATGTTACTAATTATCTCAAACTGTTGACTGTCTGTAATTATAAACTGTCCTGGCTCTTTTCTTTCATCGACAATAACCTGCAAATAAGAAAGTAGCGATGGAACTCTTTGAATCTCATCTAATATAACACGATTGCTGTATTGGTTGAGAAAGCCTCGCGGGTCGCTAAGTGCAAAGGCCCTTACATCCAGGGCTTCGAGGTTTACATACTGATAATCCGGGAATGTAGCTCTGCACAATGTGGTTTTGCCACTCTGCCTCGGCCCCGTAATGGTGACAATGGGATACTGAGTAGATAATTTTTTTAATACTGGCTCAATTTTTCTCTCAATCATAAATCCAAGTTAACAAAAATGGTACAATTTACAAGTTAAAGTTTATATTTGTACGTTATACTATTTCAAATCCCTACGCACTACTGTCATATCTATTACCCCCTCTTACCCCACAAAAACCACAAAAATGCCTGTCCTTTTTTATCCTATTTTCTTGAAGCTAAGGACGGACAGGCCTTTATTATACTGAGCCAGGGCAGGTTATTTGCACTTTTCAATAACATTAAAAGTTATTTGATGATTTTTGGGTGAAGGATTCCGCCCGCATGATGTGGCAGAACCATTCGACAGTTTCCTTTGAGATAAATACGATGGCTGCCTTTTTGTCTAATGAGCACAAATCCGCTGTCAAATAACATTTTTTCAGCTTCTTTGGCTGTCAGTCTTTGGATTTTCTCACCCACGCACCATAACCTCGATAGGTGCAATCATTCTAGCATGCTGGTCCGCACCAAGCGGTTCCCATGAGCCACCGTGCTGTAGCGGGGTAATTGAGGGGGCAAGGGGGAGTTATGCCTGAAAAGACGTCGTTGCAGCAATGTCTGCATATCGCAACGGCCATCGGCAATCACCATGACGTATACATTTTCGGCCATGACGCGGTAAATGATGCGGTAGGGTTTGAAAAAAATCTCACGGTACTCGCAAAGTCCAACGGCCAGCAGTTCCTTCGGATAGGCTCCTCGCTCCGGATTTTCAGAGAGGCTCGAAAAGGCCTTCTCTATTTGAGAGAAAACTAATCCGCTTTTCCCGGCGCGTCGTGGGATTCAATTCTTCCAGGTCCCGGGACGCATCGTCGGTCAGAAATATTTGGAAAGTCATCAGCGACCCTTGCTCTGGTTTCGAAGTCGCTGAATGACATCACCGGCAGGCTGGACCTTGCCTTCCTCAATCTGAAGCGTGCCGAGCGCAAGAATCTTCAGAAGGGCCATGGTCTCCTGGGTCTGCTCATAGCTTTCGATGTCCTGCATAACGACCTTAGCTTCGCCATTCTAGGTGATGACCAGGGGTTCACCTTGCCCCGACAGGTTACGCACGATTTCTGCGGCATGGGCCTTCAGGTAACTGCCGCCATTGCCGTGCTCGTCAGGCATCCTTTTCAACCACGAATCACCGCTCAGGGGCCTTGAAGGTGATCGACCCAGAATTTTACAGGCCGGCAGAGGTTGATGTGCTTATCGGCAACCCGGCCAAGGCAAAGGCCAGGCTCGGCTGGGAGGCCAGAACAGGGCTGAATGAACTGATTGTCATGATGATGGATGCGGATCTGGAGCGGGTAAAAAGGGAACTTGCCTGATCCGTCCGGTCATATCTTCAACCGGCGAAGCCTTTGCCTATCGCCCCCATCTCAATTTCATAGGTCTTGACCGGTTTGATGGTTGGATATCGTCCGGCCATATATTTCTCGACTTGAGGGGTGAATGTGTACCCGATGAGCATTGCCTGTATGTTTTTACCAAGCACTGCAGAAAGGCGCTCCAGCATGGCTGCGAAACGGTCGGCATCCTTCTTCCCTGGTTGGGCCTTGCACTCTCCAACAAGATATACAGGATTGCCGTTTGCATCCTTACCCTCGGCCAGGATGTTCACCTCGTCATATCTATCGGCGCCGTATTCAATGTTTTTTCTCGATACCCTCAATATCTCGAGACCGAAGACCCTTTTCGCATAGGCTGGAATGTATGGCATGAGCCTGTCTTCGATGCCGTATCCCACAGCATCAGAAAGCCCGCCTACCTGTTTGGCTAGATTGCCGAGCTCCTGTTCCGTCCTTTTCTGTGCCTCGGCAAGCTCCCCTACCCTCTGTTCCGTCCTTTTCTGCGCCTCGGCAAGCTCCCTTACCGTATCCTCCAGACGGCACAGCCGTTCCTCTGTCTTTTTCTGCGCCTCGGCAAGCTCCCTTACCGTATCCTCCAGACGGCACAGCCGTTCCTCTGTCTTTTTCTGCGCCTCGGCAAGCTCGCGCACGACCTCCTTGAGTTCGTTAAACTCATTTTTGGTGACACGATCCCGCTGTTGGCGCTCCATCTCCTCAAGGATCCCCAGAAGTATGGAACGAAGCGAGGGTTCGACCTTATCCAACATTCTCACCAATTCGATCACAGACACGGATGAAGCCCCTTAAAATCTATTGAATTTTAAAAATATATCACAAAAGAGAAAAAATAAATACCTTTAGAAAATTTAAAAATAATCTTTAATAAACCCAAGCAGCTCCTGAAAATAAATACCTTTTTGGCTTGATCTTGATCATGCTTAAATTATATTGCGGCAATGAAATGAACTGATGTCATGATGATGGATGCGGATCTGGAGCGGGTAAAAAGGGAAGAGGCCTGATTTGCCGGGTATTATTATAGTGCAGCGCATAAAAAATAACAACAAACAAATGGTTGCCATGGTCCCTCATCTGATATGGTTTACCGGGCTGAGCGGTGCAGGGAAGTCTACTCTTTCCAGCCTTTTTTGCGAAAAGCTTAAAAAATTAAACCATCATTTTTATCTCCTCGACGGCGACATAATCCGCAAGGGGCTTTGCAAAGACCTCGGTTTTTCAGACTCTCACAGGACGGAAAACATTAGACGGGTGGCAGAGGTCTCAGCTATCCTGCTCGATGCCGGCCTTTTTGTAATCGCCGCCTTTATTGCGCCCCTTGAGGCGGAAAGACTCTTGGCCAGAGGGATCGTCGCTGCAAAGGGTTATCAATTTATAGAGGTTTATGTAAAGGCCTCGCTTGAGACATGCGAAAAGAGAGACCCGAAGGGCCTCTATAAAAAGGCCAGGCAGGGCCTTATTAAAAATTTTACAGGGATTGACTCACTTTATGAAATACCACAAAACCCCGATATAATCCTTGACACAGAGCGGGATTCGAAAGATGAATGCATTATGAGGTTGATGGATTTTCTTAAAGAAAAGGGGCTTATAACGACGTGAATACAATGCTTGTAAGCATCTGGCGGTTTTGCCAGTTTATAATCTTATCCGCTGTTAACCTGAATATATGATCTCTGTCGGGATGCTTCGGGATGTCTGGGCCTTTCGCGGTTTTATCGCGGCAAGCGTCAAGCGCGAGTTCCATACAAGGTACCGCAACACCCAGTTCGGCTTTCTGTGGACCATAATCCAGCCGCTTTCCATGATCACCATATACACGCTGGTGTTCGCCGAGATCATGAAGCCGTCCCTGCCAGGCCACGACTCCAGATTCGCCTACAGCATATATCTCTGCGCAGGGGTCCTGACCTGGGGTTTTTTCAGCGAACTCCTGGGCCGCTCTGTGGGCATATTCGTGCAGAATGCGAACCTCTTGAAAAAGATCAGTTTCCCCAAGCTCTGCCTGCCGCTTATCCTGACCTTCTCAAGCCTTATAAATTACGCGATCGTAATGGCCATCTTTATCGCCTTTCTCGTCGTCAGCGGCAATTTCCCGGGCCTGCCAGTCGTGGCGGCCATCCCTGTCATAGCCATCCTTGTCGCTTTTGGCATAGGGCTTGGCATTCTTCTGGGCACCATAAACGTATTTTACAGGGATGTGGAGCAGACTATGGGGATCGTCCTGCAATTCTGGTTCTGGCTGACGCCGATCGTGTATGCAAACAAGACGCTGCCTCCCTTCGCAGCCGCATTCCTGAAGTGGAACCCGATGTGGTCTTTGATAAACGCCATGCACACGATATTTCTCGACGGGCGTTTCCCTGACTGGGCCAGCCTTATCTATCCCGGGGTCCTTTCGATTGGTCTGGTTTATCTGGGTATGTTCGCATTCTGGAGGCTCAGCGGCGAGATCGTGGATGAGTTATAAAATGGGCTATATTCGTGTAAACGGCATTGGCAAGGCCTATAAACGCTATCGCAAGAAATCCGGCCGTTTTTTGGAATGGTTGGGGCTTGGCGTACATCACGAGCTCAAGTGGGTGCTTAGGGACGTGAGTTTCGAGGTGCAGCCCGGCGAGGCCGTGGGCATTGTGGGCGTAAATGGCGCTGGGAAGAGCACGTTACTTAAGATCGTTACCGGCACGGTGAAGCCTACCACCGGCACAGTGGGAGTGGGTGGCCGAGTCTCTGCCCTTTTGGAGCTGGGCATGGGGTTTCACCCGGACTTCACAGGCCGTGAGAACGTCTATATGGCTGCGCAGTTAAAGGGCATGACCCGTGACGAGGTGACGACGAAGATGCGTGAGATCGAGGAGTTTGCGGAGATCGGAGACTATATCGATCAGCCCGTGCGTGTATATTCCAGTGGCATGCAGGTGAGGCTGGCCTTCTCTGTGGCAACATGCGTGAGGCCAGATATTCTGATCGTTGATGAGGCGCTCTCTGTGGGGGATGCCGCGTTTCAGCACAAAAGTTTTGACCGTATACGAAGCTTTAGTGACAGAGGCACTACCTTGCTTTTCGTCTCTCACAGCCCTGCCATGGTTAAAACTCTGTGCGATCGGGCTTTATTGCTTGACACCGGACTTTTGGTAAAAGACGATTCACCAGATGCCGTCCTAGATTACTACAACGCATTAATAGTGAAAGCAAAGGAGGACTTGAAGATCCGCCAAGTAGAAATGGAAACTGGGCACAAAATAACGCGCTCCGGAAGCGGACATGCGGAAATTACCGCAGTCGAGCTATTAAACAACGGCACTGCGGTAAGAGCGGTAAGAAGCGGGGAACCGGTGACCGTTCGAGTTGGCACCAGAATCCACAAGCCTATTGAAGATCTGACCGTGGGAATACTCTTTCGAGATCGTTTGGGTAATGACGTCTTCGGGACCAACACCTTTCATCATGGTTGTTCCCCGAAATGGCCTCCCGTAAACCAGCAAATTTGGGTGGACTTTCAAATCCCTCAGCTTTTATTTGGAACAGGAAGTTACAGTCTAACAGTTGCCCTTCATAAAAGCCCCAGCCATGTTTCAGGAAATTACGACTGGTGGGATAGAGCCTTAGTGTTTCAGGTAGTACCTGGAGATCATCCATTAGGCATAGGTGTCTGTAACCTACCCATTTGTATTAAATGGCATGAGCCTTCACATTCTGATCCCGGGAGCAAAGGCAATGGCTGACGACGCTTTTTATTACGCCTTCGAAGAACGCCATAGAGGATCCCGAACCTTGATCAAAAGCCGCCTGTCTATCTATCTTCCTTTTGTCAATCCTCTGATGGAATTCTACAGCCGACCCTCTGCCGTCGATCTTGGATGCGGTCGAGGTGAATGGCTTGAGCTCATGGCAGAAAACGGCTTTAACGCAAAGGGAATCGATATAAACGACAGAATGCTTGAGGTATCCCGTAGCCTCGGATTTTCAGTGGAAAAAATGGACGCCGTGGAAGCCCTCGAGGCTCTCAATGATAATTCTCAAGCCGTGGTCACAGCGTTTCATCTAGTAGAGCACCTGCCTTTCGAGACGGTCGATAAACTGGTTAAGGAAGCTCAAAGGGTCCTTGTCCCGGGGGGTATTCTCATTATTGAAACGCCCAACCCTGAAAACCTCATAGTTTCTTCCACTAATTTTTATTTGGATCCCACTCACCTGAGACCCATTCCTCCTCAGCTTTTGAGTTTTCTGGTGGAATATCATGGCTTTTTTAGACACAAAATCCTGCGACTCCAGCAACCCATTGACGTTCTTACGACGAAAACCACGTTATGGAATGTCTTTAGTGGAGTCAGCCCTGACTATGCCGTGGTGGCGCAAAAAGGTTCCTCCGATGCCGGTATGCTCTCTAAATTTGACTCTATCTTTGACATTAGCAAACCGGTTGGCACGAAAATAGATCAAATGGCTTTAAAATACGATGAAGACAGAACAGCCGAAAAATCACAGCTGTTGAAAGCTTTGACCGAAAAGCTTGATCAAGCAAGTAACGCAATAGCATTGTTGAGTTCGCGTTTAGTGCAGCGTGCAGAGGATGATGTAAAGGCTGCAAGGGAGCGTGCTGAAGCCTCCGA
>NZ_JBMFRG010000063.1:0-1832 GCF_049968175.1 Dissulfurimicrobium sp. | reverse complement strand
TGCAGCGTGCAGAGGATGATGTAAAGGCTGCAAGGGAGCGTGCTGAAGCCTCCGAGAGGCGTGCTGAGATGGAAAGGGAGCGCGTCGGGCGTTTGGAGCTTGAGCTTAATGCTGTCTATAATAGCCGTTCATGGCGCGTCACAAGGCCATTGCGTCTGGTCTTCCATCAGGCAAGGCTCATCAAGGGTCAAGGATTTGCGGCGCGTACAAAGACCATTGTAAAATCCGTTGCAAAACCGATTCTGGTCCGATCCATAACTTTCTTTGATTCTCATCCGGCCCTCCGGAGCCGTTGCATAAACTTCATCCGTAAATTTGGTCTGTATGATAACACCCGGGCCTTCTACAGGCGTGTTATGTACGGGCGGCAGGAGCCGCAGCCCGCAGCAGCACGGCCGGTTACAGATATCGAGTTGCAGCAACTCTCCCCTCGGGCGCACAGGATATATCTGCAACTCAAAGAGGCCATGGAGAGACACGGCAGGGATGATTGTCGATAGATTCGCCCTGCGCGATAAATGACAGATTGATGGGATTATAAAAATTGCATAGGCGAACACACAGACCCGCCCATGCATATAGGAGAGGGAGATAGATGCGCATCGTTCTTGACATGCAAGGGGCGCAGACTGAAAGCCGTTTTCGCGGCATCGGCCGCTATACCATGTCGCTTGCCAAGGCCATTGCGCGCAATCGGGGAGAACATGAAATCATCCTTGCCTTAAGCGGTCTGTTTCCCGAGACCATTGAGCCCATCCGGGCGGAATTCGACGGGCTTCTTCCGCAAGAGAATATCCGCGTCTGGCAGGCACCCGGCCCGGTACAGGAATGTCAGCCCGGAAATGAGTGGCGCCGTAAGGTGGCTGAGCACATTCGCGAGGCCTTTCTTGCAAGCCTCAGGCCTGATATCATCCATGTCTTCAGTCTGTTCGAGGGCTATGTGGACGATGCGGTGACCAGCATAGGCCTATTCGATAACACGACGCCCGTGAGCGTAACCCTCTATGATTTGATCCCTCTTATTCATGCCGATCATTATCTGAAGCCCAATCCACTTTACCATGCCTATTACACGCGAAAGCTCGAGCATCTGAAGAAGGCCTCCCTTCTTCTTGCCATATCAGAGTCTTCGCGCAAAGAGGCTATAGAGCATTTGGGATTCCCTGAAGATGCGGTGATAAATGTATCTACAGCGGTTGATGAATGTTTCCGGCCTTTGGCTCTAAGCAAAGAAGAGGAGGAGAGGATTCGACGGAAATTCGGTATCCTGAAGCCCTTTGTGCTCTATACCGGTGGCATTGACCACCGCAAGAACATCGAAGGACTGATCCGCGCCTATGCCGGGCTTTCTGAGAAATTGAGAGACGGTTATCAGCTTGTCATGGCCGGCAAGATGCCGGAAGGAGAAAGGCGAAGGCTCTTGGCCCTTGCACAACAGTATGGGCTTAAGTCGAATGAAATAATCTTTACGGGCTATGTGAGCGACGAAGATCTTGTCCGTCTTTATAATTTGTGCACCGTATTTGTTTTTCCTTCGCTTCACGAAGGTTTTGGTCTGCCGGCGCTTGAGGCCATGGCCTGCGGCGCGGCAGTGATTGGCTCGAATACCACAAGCATTCCAGAAGTGATTGGCCGGGAGGATGCCCTGTTTGACCCGCACAAGGACGATGCAATCGCCGAGAAGCTCGAGCTGGTGCTTACTGACGAGGACTTTCGAAGGGAATTGCAGCACCACGGCATTGAGCAGGCAAAGAGGTTTTCATGGGATGAGTCGGCAAGGTGGGCAATTGCCGCCTTTGAGGCCTTTTATGCCAAGAAAGCAGATCAACCGG
>NZ_JBMFRG010000062.1:0-10851 GCF_049968175.1 Dissulfurimicrobium sp. | reverse complement strand
GCCAAAATCCAAATATATCAACACATGCCTTGAACACGAGCCCCAACCACAACCAGTGGTACAGCTTGATTTTTTTCTTTTTCCTTACTAAGTTAGAGGCAAGATCCCTTTTATAATTCATTTAACTATAACATTTTAAAAATTTAAAGATATTCCGCACTTGACGGTTGTCAACCGACAATCAGCGGCTGTAATGGCCGGAGACTCTGTCCGGCATGAATCTGAATTTAAATATTATTAAATAAATTCATAATGCCGTCAAACACAAATAAACAAAACCTATCCATCCAAAATACAAGCGGAAAGGAAGAGGAGGTCTGTCCCGAATCTCAATCCCCGGGCCAAATGACCCGCTGCATAAAAAGACTCTCAAACAAAGAGCGGCTCCGCATCCTACTCCAGTCTTTCAAAAAGGATGACAAGGTCTTGTTAATAATCGTAGCAGACCCTGACGCCATGGCAAGTGCATTCGCAATAAAAAGGCTCCTTGCCAGGAGGGTCGAAGAGGTCTCGATTGCCCATCAGAACGAGATCATGCGGGTGAACAACATCGCGATGAAGGATCTGCTGAAGATACCGATGCAGCGGCTGCGATCCGTCAAGAAAGAGGCCTTTACAAAATTCGTCCTACTTGACTCGCAGCCGCCACACAACCCTGACCTAGCCGTCATCTCATACCATGCAGTAATAGATCACCATCCTCTCACTGAGGGATGGACCGCCCAGTTTATCGACATAAGGCCAGAATACGGGGCCACCTCCACCATGATATTCGAATACCTCAAGACGGCCAAGATAAAACCATCCGTAGCCCTCGCCACTGCACTCTTTTACGGCATCAAATCAGATACCCAGAATTTCACCAAAAAGGCCACACAGTCTGACATACTGTGCTTTCAACACCTCTTCAAAGGCATAAACCAGCAGCTGTTAAACAAGATAGAGACCTCCGACATAAGGCGGTCTGAGCTTAAATATCTGAAATTGGCCTTTGAAAATATGAAGGTAAGCAAACAGCGTATCTATTCACATATCGAAAAGGTGACTAACCCCGATATGCTTGTGGTTGTGGCAGACTTCCTCACCCACGTACATGATATAGGATGGGTCATCGTCTCAGGGGTGTACGGCGACAAATTGATAGTGATATTTAGATGTGACGGCTATAAGAAAGACGCCGGGAAACTTGCGGCCAGGGTATTCGGCGCTATAGGCTCGGCAGGCGGACACAAAGAAAAGGCCAGGGCCGAAATCCCACTGAAAAATCTGACGGAAACCATGGCTATGAAGTTTACGACCTCTACACTGCAAAGACTGGTGCTAAAGCACTTGAACTAATTGAAACCCAATAATCACCTAATGGAGGTATTGATGACGCCGAAAGTCGTCGCAATGGTACTTGCTGGTGGAAGGGTGGGAGAACTTGATGTCCTCACCTACTTCAGACCGAAATCAACACTGCCTTTTGGAGGACTTTATAGGATAATCGACTTTCCATTGAGCAATCTCATGCACTCAGGGATAGAGCGGGTCGGGATACTGAGCCAGTACCGCTCCTCCTCCCTTATCGAACACATTGGTACAGGCTCAGCCTGGGACATGACCGGCAGGAACCGTGGAATAAATCTACTGCCGCCCTTTCACGGTCTCAATGCCTCCGACTGGTACAAGGGAACCGCCGACGCAGTATACCAAAATCTTGACTTCATCAGCTCACACAACCCGGATCTTGTCATGGTCCTCTCAGGCGACCACGTCTATAAAATGGACTATCGGGCCATGCTGGACTTCCATATAGACATGGATGCCGACGTAACCGCTGCATTTGTAAACGTTGAAAAGGTCGAGGCGTCGAGATTCGGTCTGGCCTGTTTCAGACACGATGACCCAAGGGGCGGATATATTACCGAATATGCGGAAAAACCGTCCTCTCCTATCTCAAACTGGGCGTCCCTCACTATATACATCTTCAAGATCAAGGTCCTTGAAAGGATTTTGAATGAAAATGCCGGAATGGAATCACATGAATTTGGAAAGGATATCATACCTTCGATGATAGGCAGGTTCAAGGTATATGCCTATAAATTTAGCGGATTCTGGGGCTACAGTCGCACAATAAAAGAATACTGGAATACCAACATGGCCCTTCTAGGGAATACGCCCAAAATAGACCTCGACAATTGGCAGGTGCGGACGAATCTAGACCACGAAGCCATAAGGGACAGGGGGCCTGCCATCATCGGTCCGAATGGATTGTGCGAAAATTCTAGATTCTATAATGGGGTAAAGATAAATGGGTGCGTCAGGAATTCGATCCTCTTCCCCGGCGTCAAGATTGAAGAAGGTGCCCAGATTACTGATTCAATACTATTTTTTGACACCCATGTCGATCAAGGGGCCGTAATCGACCATGCAATCATCGACATAAATACGACCATAAGCAGGGACTCAAAGATCGGGGGGGCTGAGGCCATTACCGTGATCGGCGCGAATGCGCAGATACCAAAAGGCATGAATATCAAAGAAGGTACACGAATCAAACCGGGATTTAAAGGCAATATCTGAGGCTAATGAGGAAAAACCGGCCAAAACGCCTCGAGTTTTTCAATTGCCTCGTCTATGGCCCTTGGCCCAGGGCCACAGGTATCGAAGGCATATACCTCCTCTGGCAAGAGTATACTGTCGCATGTACATTCCCTTAGCACCGCATAGACCCCTTCGGCCAGGCCATAGTGATTATAACCCCCCTCAAGACAAAAAAGTATACGTCCTTCAGCAGTCTCTTCGGCAATGGCAATCAGAAGTCTGGCGAGATAGGCAAAACCCTTAAACGTAACCTCCATGCCGCCGAGCGGGTCGTCTTTATAGATATCAAAACCAGCCGAAACCAGCACGAGCTCGGGTGCAAAGGCCCTAGCTATCGGTAGAAACAGCCTCCTGAAGACTGCGGCATATTCCATATCACCTGCCCCGGGTCTGAGTGGACAATTTACCGTAAAGCCCAATCCATCTCCCATGCCTATCTGATCCACTGCACCGCTTCCAGGATAGCATGGATACTGATGGCTGGAAAAATAAAGTATGTTGGGGTCGTGATAAAAACTGTCTTGCGTACCGTTTCCGTGATGCAGATCCCAATCGACTATAAGCACCCTCTTCAGCCCCAAGACCTTCCTGGCATAATGGGCACCGAGGGCTACATTGTTGAAGAGACAAAAACCCATGGCCTTACCCCTCTCCGCATGATGACCAGGTGGACGCACCAGGGCAAGGCCGCTAGAGAACTTGCCGCTGAAAATCGCATCAAGAAGGCTGAAGACCCCGCCGACGGCAAGGCATGCCGCCTGCCATGAACCATTACTTGTTATTGTGTCTGGATCGAGTTGTGTAAAATTGTGAAACTGTGTCTCTTCGATGCGCTCGATATATCCCTTATTGTGGTTCCAGGCCAGTTCGTCCTTTATGGCCATCCTTGGGGCAATGGTCTGATAGAGACCTTTTGCGTCACCTTTGTCAAGTCTTTCATAGACGGCCTTCAGGCGCTCAGGTGACTCTATATGACCGAGACCAGGTATATGTTCCAAAAATCTCTGATCCCGCACAACACCGATGGTTTTTTTGAGGATTGTTGCATCCGTATCGTGCATCTAGTGTGCCCCCTTGTGATCATTTCCTTCATGGCAGACACCTCCGACATGGGCAATATCCTGCCTTGAAGGCCTCCTCGCGAGAATAAAATATCATTGTATGCAATTTTGACGTCTGTCTTCCATATGGGCAGGACGGCCTATGAAACCGCATCGAGGCCCTATTTCCGATATAATAATGCTCGGGCCTTGCCGGCGGCACCGACCACATCCCCCTCTTTGCGCCTATGGCCCTCACCTGGAGATTCAAAAGCCCATGGTCCGGACGGACCAAATGATCATAAGCGCATACGGTTGCGAGACCTTCCGAGACCAATACATCCTGCACGCATCTCCCGTCGGGAAGAAAGATCTGAGCAATAAGCCTTTGGTGCCTGTCTCTCTCTTCGGCCCTATCTATGACAAGCCTAACCGTCTTCCCCTGCACGAGATCCCTGTTGCGCCTCAATGCCTCATATCCGAACGGCTCGGCCTCCATGTCATCATGCCTAATCTCTGGCGCGTTCACACCTTTATAGCGCACATGTTCGCCATTATCTAGGACTATCGTGTCGCCGTCGATGACATACCTTACCCTGGCTGTGACTTCATAAACGCCTTGGGCAAATGAATCCGACGTTTGAAATACGCAACAGAACAAGACCAGCGTAAGAATAAACAGACCAAAAACGACCCGGACCGATCTGTCATTCCTTCTGTTCAAGCCCATGGCCGGTAAGTCTCTTCAGCGCCTCAAGGTATCTAGCCCTTGTCTTTTCAACTATCTCGGATGGAAGTGCAGGACCGGGCGGCTTTTTGTCCCAGCCAATGGATTCCAGGTAATCCCGCACAAATTGCTTGTCAAAACTAGGCTGAGGACCGCCAGGTCTATAGGAATCGACCGGCCAAAAACGGGACGAGTCAGGTGTCAGGACCTCATCGATCAAGATCAAGACCCCGTCAACCAAGCCGAATTCAAACTTGGTGTCAGCTATGATAACCCCTCTTTCCCTTGCATATACAGAGGCTGCAGAATAAATATCCAGAGCTGTATTCCGGATTGTCTGTGCAAGGTCTTTGCCGACAAGCTCAATCATTTTCTCAAAGGAGATGTTCTCGTCATGGCTACCAACAGCAGCCTTTGTGGAGGGCGTAAAAATCGGCTCAGGCAGGGCCTGCGACTCTACAAGCCCTCTAGGTAGTCGTATCCCGCAGACAGCGCCAGTCTTCTTGTAATCACTCCAACCTGACCCTGACAGATATCCCCTTACGATACACTCGACCGGCAGGGGTGAGGCCTTCTTTACAAACATACTCCGATCCTTGAGCTGGTATTCATAAGGCCTCAAGACATCTGGATACCTTGATACATCTGCGGTCAGAAGGTGATTCGGCACCCTTTCCTTTAAAAAATCAAACCAGAAGAGGGACATCCTTGTAAGTACCTTACCCTTATCCGGGATAGGGGTTGGAAGGACAACGTCAAAGGCCGACAAACGATCTGTAGCCACAATCAGGATATCGCCGCCAACTTCATAAATGTCTCTCACCTTACCACGGCTAATGAGCCTTATACCCCTAAGATCCGTCTCAAAAACAGGCATTAATGCCTCCTTTAAAAATTCAGACATAAAGCGACAAACCGGCCCTTGAATCCCCTCCATTGGTCCCGGCGTTATTCTTTTTATATTTCATGGCCTTGTTCTCCATCTCGGCCTTTATAATTTCCTGTCTTGCAGCCGCCTCTTTCATCAAGGCCTCTTGGGCCACCCTGTAATCCTGCGGCGATGGATCAATCGGTGCAAGTGCAGCCATCCTTACCTGTTCCATCTTCCTAACCGTATCTTCCGGCGAAATGCCGTCTGAGACATCAATAGGCACCTCTCCGCCGACAATATACAGCCTCCCGTCAGGCCCGACTCGATATTCATAACTTACGGCCCCAGCATAGTTACCGCCGACCACTTTGTGTGCCATCTCATGGGCAATCACCTTCTGTTCAGTCATTTTCAACTGCTGAACCACCCGCTCGACATCCTGTTGCCGCACGCGGTCACCAACGGCCTTGCGATCGAAACCTATCTCGCCCTTGCCAGAACGATCATTGCCACGAGAATTCGGCTCGTAGTTATATTCGTATATCTGATATTGATTCTGTTGATCTATCTTCATGATCAGCCCTGAATCCCATACAGAGCACAAAGACCTCTACGCTTTCAGGTCTAGAACTCCTGGGCTTTATCACCTTAGCCGATCTGAAATGTCGCCTACATCCCTCAAAAAAACCAGGAAAATCCCGTCCTTGAAAGACCTTACAGAAAAAGGCCCCACCTGTATTTAAGACCCCAAGTGCCAAATCAAGCGCCCTTTCGGCAAGAGATATTGACCTCAAATGATCCATATCCTTGACCCCGCTAGTCCTTGGGGCCATATCGCTTAATACAACATCAAACGCAGGTGCAATCTTCCTGAGATCTGATATCTCGACATCAAAGGCGTCTGTCTTCAAAAAAATCGCATTAGCAGGGAGAGTTAAAGGCGAATCGAGATCAACCGCCACAATGCGGCCCCTTTCCCCTATTACTTGCGCGGCATATTTGGTCCAGGAACCTGGGCTTGCGCCAAGGTCAACAACCATCTGCCCGGACGTAAGAAAACCGTATTTCTCTTGGACTTCCTTAAGTTTATAAACAGAGCGGGCCTGGTAGCCTTCTTTTTTAGCCCTTCTGAAATAGAAGTCCTTGATCTCTTTCATCAAACCCTCAGGAATTAATTTTTATTTAATTATAGCATATTATCGGCCTACAGGTAAACAGCGCTGGAAACAGGAAACCTCTTTTAGCCTTTCCAAGGATCTATTTATAGCATATTATCGCCCCTTGAAAAAATAGAATCTCGACAGGAGACCTCTGCAAGACCATGCCAAGAAGGGGAAAACGCAGGCAAGGCCAGGAAATTTTAGGAGAAGCCGACATCGAATCACTCTCTCATGACGGCCGCGGGATTGCACATATAGACGGAAAGATCGTTTTTGTAGAAGGGGCGCTTCCCTCGGAGCGGGTAAGGTTCAGATACAAAAAAAGAAAGGCGGGCCTTGACGAGGCGCAGGTGGTTGAGGTCTTAAATCCTTCTCCCGACAGGGTCAAGCCGGGGTGTCCACACTTCGGACTTTGTGGCGGGTGCAGTCTCCAGCACATAACGCATGATATGCAAATCCGTATAAAAGAACAGGCCCTCATTGAAAATCTAAGGCACTTCGGCGGCACCGAACCAGCTGAGATCCTTCCTCCTCTCGTCGGTCCGATATGGGGCTACAGGCGATCCGCCCGTCTGGGTGTAAGATACGTTAAAAAAAAGACAAGGGTCCTCGTGGGTTTCAGAGAAAAACAAAGCGGCCTCATCGCCGACATAGATTCCTGCGCAGTGCTCGATCCCAGGATAGGGGACCTCATAGCAGGGCTCAAGACGCTCATATCAGGCCTCAGGGCGTTCAAGACCATACCACAGATCGAGGTCTCGGCCGGGGACGAGGCGGCCGCCCTGATATTCCGCTGCCTCGAAGACCTTGAGGATGAAGACATCGAGGCATTGAAGAACTTTGGCAAAACCCACTGTGTCCACATCCATCTACAGCCAGGCGGTCCCGATACCGTTACGCCCCTCTGGCCTGAGACTGAAAACACCCTTTCTTACCGCCTGCCAGAATTTGACGTAGAGATATCTTTCAAACCCGGTGACTTCATCCAAATAAATGGGGCGCTGAACAGACTTATGGTCTCGGAGGCCGTCAATGCCCTTGCACCCACACACCTAGAAACCGTACTTGATCTCTTTTGCGGCCTCGGAAACTTCAGCCTCCCGATCGCCCGAACTGCAGGCCGTGTTATAGGCGTCGAAGGAAACTTGGCCATGGCCTTGGGGGCCGACAGGAACGCAATGCGAAACAATATAAAAAATGCCGTCTTTTACGCGGCTGATCTCTCAAGTGATCCTTCATGCGCCCATTGGGCAAATGAAATACCTGACAAGGTCCTAATCGATCCGCCGCGATCAGGTGCGCCGGAAGCGATAAAGCACCTCTCCAAAACAAGACCATGGAGAATCGTATATGTCTCGTGCAACCCGGCAACGCTTGCAAGGGATTCAGCAGTGCTCGTCCATACAGGCGGCTACCATCTCAAAGGCATAAGGGTCATGGACATGTTTCCGCATACATCGCATGTAGAGGTAATGGCCGTATTCGAAAGGTAACAAAAAACACCTAAACCCTTGCCGCCCTGCAGACCGGGTTATAGAATCTATCTTCACATACGCCCCCTGGTTTCAGGTAAAGACGGCCGTGCCACTGTCGTCCGCCTAAGGTCTTTTGGGTACTGATGCCGGAAACACGAAGGAGAAGGACATATTATGAAAAAGATACTCGCTGTCATGGGGTCGCCGAGACGCGACGGAAATACAAACACCATCCTCGACAGGCTAATCTTCGGGGCCAAGGAGGCCGGTGTGGATTGCGAAAAAGTGGATCTTAACACGCTCAAGATGTCACCTTGCATTGAATGCGGGGGCTGTAACGAGACAGGGATATGCATCATCAAGGACGACATGACCCCGATCTATCAAAAGATCGCCACTGCAGACTGGGTGATCTTGGCATCGCCCATATTTTTCTACAACATAACATCCAGGACCCAGGCCTTGATCGAGAGATCGCAGGCCTGCTGGGCTGGCAAATACCTCTTAAAGCGTGGGCCATACGGCGGCAGACGTAGAAAGGGTATATTCATATCGCTCGGCGCCACCAAAGGAAAACTTCTCTTCGACGGCGTTACAAGGACCGTTCGCTATTTCTTTGATGCGATAGATGCAGACTTTGAAGGTGCACTGCTGTACCGCGGCATAGATACCAAGGGCGCCATAAACAAACATCCAAGTGCCCTCAATGAGGCGCAGGAACTCGGCGGATGCGTTGCAAGGGGTGATGATGTCTCAAGTCTACCATATCTCTACCGCCCATAGGAAATTTTGTTATAATACTTAGAGTTAAGTAGATCTTTAATCTTTAAATAAATAGGTTTCAAATGACAGGATATGACTCAAGGGACCGACAATTGCTGATTAACAGGGCGCTGGATGACCTTATAAAGGCCATTTCCGAGACGGTAATCGTGAATTCGCCAAAACTTATTGAGCTCGGGGGATGGGTCTCGTCCGCATTTGAAAACGGCGGAAAACTTCTGCTCTGCGGAAACGGTGGAAGCGCAGCGGACTCCCAACACATCGCGGCGGAGTTCATAAACCGCTTCCGTCTTGAAAGAAACCCGCTCCCAGCCATCGCCCTCACCACTGACACGTCGGTGATTACAGCTATCTCAAACGACTATGGCTTCAATTATGTCTTTTCCAAACAGATAGAGGCCCTGGCATCACCAAAAGATGTGGTGATCGGCATCAGCACGAGCGGCAACTCCCAAAATATCATCTTCGCTATGGATA
This sequence comes from Dissulfurimicrobium sp., assembly GCF_049968175.1. Classification (NCBI taxonomy): domain Bacteria; class Deltaproteobacteria; genus Dissulfurimicrobium; species Dissulfurimicrobium sp. The sequence goes on along the minus strand of NZ_JBMFRG010000062.1, from coordinate 1,732 downwards.
CAGCCAGGATCAAAGGGGCAAAGACAGTGGCCTTTACAGGAAAAGGCGGTGGGAAGATGCCTGCCCACGCCGACCTCGTCATCACGGTTTCGTCTTCAGATACCCCGCGGATACAAGAGGTGCACATATTTATAGGCCACCTTTTGTGCGATATCGTCGAACAGGAAATGTTCGGCGGCAAGCGCCATGGATGAACCAAGAGTCAATCGCCTAATACCTAAAGGCATGGGTTTCCGAGGCCTAAGTCTTTCGATGAAAGGAAAAGAAATGGAATTATTGTGCCCCGTTGGGCGACTGTCTCCGGCGGCCTGGCGGTCCTTGACGAGTCAGAAAAATAACTAACCGATTTGAAAGGAGATTTAGATATGCCCATCTATGAATTTGTCTGCTCAGCTTGTGGCAATGAGTTCGAGGCCCTTGTCATAGGTTCAAAGGGCAAAACCGCGTGCCCTAAGTGCGGGGATGACAAAATCCAAAAAAAGATGTCAGTCTGTGCGATTAAATCTGGATATAAATTCACAGGCACAGGCAAAAAGGCCCAGGGCGGCTGCAGCGGTTGCAGCAGTTCAAACTGCGGTTCGTGCGGGGGTTGACCTTGAACAGATTGACATTAAGGCTTGGGACAAGGAAGAGCGTGCTTGCGCTTACGCAAAGCACATGGGTTAAAAACAGGATCGAGGCCTTAAGGCCCGATGTCACAATAGAACTTGTTAAGATAACGACCAAGGGTGACAAGATACTAGATGTGCCCCTTTCACGGGTGGGAGGCAAGGGGCTGTTTGTCAAGGAGATAGAAGAGGCCCTTTTTGAAAAAAAGATAGATTTCGCTGTGCACAGCCTCAAAGATGTGCCTGCTGAGCTGCCCAACGGCCTTGAAGTCAGCATCTTTCCGAAGAGGGAAGACATACGTGACGCCTTTATCTCGAAGACCGGTCTGCCCATCGACAGGCTTCCGGAAGGTGCGAAGGTGGGCACGAGCAGCCTCAGGCGTATGGCCCAGCTGAGGGCGATAAGACCTGATTTGAATATCGTCTCCCTGAGGGGTAACCTGGACACAAGACTCAGAAAACTGGCTGAAGGGGAGTTCGACGCCATTGTTCTTGCATCTGCCGGCCTTAAAAGACTTGGCCTTGAAAAGAAGATAACCCATTACATGCATCCCGAGGTCATGTTTCCTGCCGTAGGGCAAGGGGCCCTCGGCCTGGAATTTAGGGGCGACGATGCAAGGATACGCGATATCCTAAACTGCATACATCACGAGGAAACGGCCATATGCATAAAGGCTGAACGCTCATTTCTGGCAAGGCTTGAGGGCGGCTGCCAGGTGCCAATAGGTGCATTCGCAGAAATAGGCGGCGCGGGCATTATCCTCCACGGCCTGATAGGTGACGAGGCTGGGAAAAGAATCATCAAAATGACAAAAGAGGCCGGCAGAGATGAGGCCGAATGGCTTGGATATACTCTTGGCGGCGAAATGCTTGCCGCAGGTGGGGCGGAGATATTAAGAGAGACATATGCAAGATGACAGATCGGTGCAACCAGGGAAAATAAAGAGGCCTGGGAAGGTATATCTTGTGGGCGCAGGGCCAGGAGACCCTGGTCTTTTGACTATAAAGGGCAAAAAGATCATCGAAAACGCCGATGTAATCATCTATGACCGCTTGGCAAGCCCAAGGCTCATGTCATTTGCACCGCCTGATGCGGAACGCATATATGTAGGGAAGAGGATAGG